>JANYFT010000312.1 GCA_025359625.1 Ferruginibacter sp. | reverse complement strand
TCAATTAAACCAGTTTCTTTTACTACACCATAAAAATGTGCTTCATATAATTTACCGGAATAATTTACCGGCGAACCATGGGTAAGATGGCCACCCATACTTAAGTCTAAGCCTAATATTATATCACCCGGTTGCAGTACCGCTAAAGCCACGGCTGCATTGGCCTGTGCACCGCTATGGGGTTGCACATTGGCATAATCGCAATTAAAAATCTGCTTAAGGCGGTCAATAGCGAGTTGTTCTGTCTGGTCTACAATTTCGCAACCTGCATAATACCTGCGGCCCGGGTAACCTTCTGCATATTTATTTGTCATTACACAACCTGATGCCTGCATCACCTGAAGGGAGGTAAAATTTTCGGAAGCAATCAATTCAATACCCTGACGCTGCCGCTCCATTTCCTTGCGGATTAAATCATAAACCAATGTATCTTTTTGCATGTTTTATTATTAAAGTGCAAATATACAAACCCCACATTACTTTACAGATGGATTAAAAATAATACCATTCTTTATCAAGTAACGTTTACACAAAAATCATTACTTTCACACCTTGCTTTTTTAAGGCAACAATTTATTGTAAACAAAAAGGTAGCGTTTTGCAGATTAAGGTTTTACCATGAAGGCCATTATTCCCGTTGCCGGCGCAGGCACCAAATTGCGACCACATACATACACACAGCCAAAGGCACTTATCCCTTTAGCTGGAAAAACTATCTTAAGCATTATTGTTGATCAATTGCACGAAGCAGGCATTAATGATTTTATTTTTATTGTGGGTTATCTTGGTGAAAAAATTCAGGATTATGTTAAAGCTAAATATCCGCAGCTCAATTGCTATTTTGTTTATCAGAATGAAAGATATGGAACAGGCCACGCCATTGATCTTACCAAAGAAATTGTGGGCAGCGAAGAAGTGGTTATTGTTTTAGGAGATACGATTGCTGAGTATGATGTTAAACAAATGTTGAATTCCCCTTTCTCAATGCTGGGTGTAAAAAAAGTAGATGATCCCCGCAATTTTGGTGTGGCAGAAATTGAGGAAGATGGGTTTATAAGCCGTGTGGTAGAAAAGCCAGCCATACCGAAAAGTAATATGGCCCTTGTAGGAATTTATAAAATAAAAGAAACAGATTTTTTATTTAACTGTCTTAAAAAAATTATTGAAAAAGGTGATTTTCTGCGTCATGAACTTAGCCTCACCGATGCGCTGGAATGTATGATACAAAGTGGTGCAAAGTTTAAATTTTTTAAAGTGCAGAACTGGTTCGATTGTGGAAAAAAAGAAACCCTGTTGGCATCTAATGCCACTTTACTAAAAAAATTCGGTGGTAAGGTTTTAGATCAGGAAAGATTTGAAAACACCATCGTCATTCCACCAGTAAGTATTGGTGAAGGGTGCAATATAAAAAATTCTGTTATTGGCCCTAATGTTACCATTGGAGACTATACTGTGTTAAATTATACTATTGTAAAAGATTCCATCATTGGTTCATTTTCTAAACTGTACGACGTGGTTTTGGATGATTCATTAATTGGAAGTGACACAGGCATAAAGGGTGAAACCCGGTCGCTGAATATTGGCGATAATACAGACATTGACCTCGGTTAAACCGGCATTATTTTTCCTTAAATAAAAGCTTATTAAAAACCGAAACGAAATGCCATCTTTCACCAACAGGATTACTCAACTTTTTGGTATTGATTATCCCATCATCCAGGCAGGAATGGTTTGGGCAAGCGGATGGCGTTTGGCCAGTGCAGTAAGCAATGCCGGGGGATTAGGATTGATAGGCAGTGGCAGTATGTATCCGCAGGTATTAAAGGAACATATTCAAAAATGCAAAATAGCTACCAACAAACCTTTTGGTGTAAATGTTCCGCTACTATATTCCAATATTGATGAACACATTCAAATAATTATAGAAGAAAAAGTGCCGGTGGTTTTTACATCGGCAGGTAACCCGGCGAAATGGACAACAGTTTTAAAACAACAAGGTATCACCGTGGTACATGTTGTTAGCAGCAGCAGGTTTGCTGTAAAATCACAACAGGCAGGATGTGATGCCATCGTAGCAGAAGGGTTTGAGGCGGGCGGGCACAATGGAAAGGAAGAAACAACCACCATGGTTTTGATACCTGCGGTTTGCAATGCCGTAACTATTCCGGTAATTGCAGCAGGTGGCATAGCTACCGGAAAGCAAATGCTGGCAGGCATGGTGTTGGGTGCAGAGGGAGTACAGATTGGCAGCCGCTTTGTTACCAGTAATGAGTCGTCATCTCATCTTAAATTTAAAGAAGCTATATTAAGTGCCGTTGAAGGCGATACGCTGCTCTCACTTAAGCAACTTACCCCGGTTAGGTTGCTTAAAAACAAATTCTATAATAAAGTGCAACAAGCTGAACTCAATTGCGTTTCAGTACAAGAGTTACAAAATTTATTAGGAAAAGGCAGAGCAAAAAAGGGAATGTTTGAAGGCGACCTTGAGGAAGGCGAACTGGAAATAGGGCAGGTGAGCGCTATTATCAAAAGCATTCGGCCTGCAGCAGCAATCCTTGCAGAGATATGGGATGAGTTTGAATTGGCATTGCAACATCCTCTGAAATAAATTATTATATTTGCCCAGTTTAATTTTACAAAGTATATTAACCCCCAACAAATGCAAGGTATTTTTAAGTTTTTTGTGAAAAGGCATACAGGGCTGTTATTTGGTATAATGTTCCTTTCCATATCGGCCTGTAGCCAAACAACGGAACCTACCCAACAAAACCTGCAGGAATTATTACCAGGCAATGATCCTACACAAATGACTAAAGCGGGCTTTGATAATTATTTTAAAGATAACAATCAAAACAAAAAAGGCAGTGACAGAACCAAGGAAAACCCTTCGATAGCAAAAAAGCTTGAAAATAAAACCCTTGAAAAGGACAGCACACAAAACGATGATATTAAGAAAGCATCTTATAGTCCGCAACAAACATACGGTGCCAATGTATTTCAAAATTCATCTGTCTATGATATCTCTGAATTATCAACACCTCCGCTTGATTATCCTATTGGTGTGGGTGATCATATAATAGTGGCATTATGGGGTGGTGGCGAATACCAGGAAGATTATATTGTTGCACGGGATGGCGCCATCTTTCCCAACAGCTTGGGCAAAATTACGGTGCAGGGATTAACATTTGAAATGGCCCGTTCCCTGGTGTATGCCAGGTTTAAAAGTGTGGTACCGGCAAGTACAAATATACAAATAACCCTTGGCCAGCCACGAACGATTAATGTAAATGTTGGAGGGGAAGTGGCAAACCCCGGCCCGGTTACGGTTTCAGCTTTTTCTAATGCGTACAATGTAATTGGTTTGGCAGGCGGCATAACAGCATTTGGTAGTTTAAGGGATATACAGGTAAAACGTAACGGAAAAATTATTGAAACAATAGATGTATACAAATACCTTGCGTCCGGTGAAATGGGCAGCCGCATTTATTTGCAGAACAATGATTTTGTATTTGTAAGTAATGAAGTAATGAAAGTTTTTGCAACTGGTCAGTTTAAACGACCTATGTATTACCAACTTAAAAAAGAGGAAGGAATAAAAGCGCTCATTAAATTTTCAGGAGGGTTTACACCCGATGCATTTACATCAGGGGTTAAAGTGATAAGAACTGAAAATGAAGACCAGGTGATACATGATGTAAATGCTACGGCCATCCTTAAATTGACAAACCAGGATTATCCCTTGCAGGATGGTGACATTATCAGGGCAGATATTATAAAAGCAGGGATTATTAATAAACTCGAATTAAAAGGCCCTGTAAAATATCCCGGCATTTATGAATTAAGAAAGAATGACCGCCTGTTTGATGTAATTAACAGGGCTGGTGGCATAACAAAAAATACCTACCTGGCAAGGGCATATATATTTCGTGGTGCAGGAGATTCTACAAACATAAAATCGGATAAACTGGAAGTGAATCTAAGTGATATTCAAAATGATAATGCCTCAAGCATCAATAATGTACCCCTGCTGCCCAATGATGTGGTACAATTATTTTCAAATAATGAATTTGGCGATCAGCAATTTGTTGACATTTTTGGTGAGGTTCGCAAAGAGGGGCATGTGAGAAAATACGGCGGCATGACATTGCAGGACCTGCTTTATTTGTCAGGAGGTTTAAAACAATCTGCCGAATATGGCAGGTTGGAAATTTCCAGTATAGTGGATATTGATTCTGCAAAACAAGGGCTAAAACCAACCAGAAATATTATTAAGTCTTATGCAATTCAATCAAATCTTGAATTGGATTCTACCGCAGCAAAAGTTGTTTTAAAACCTTACGACCAGATTTTTGTCCGGAAAAATCCAACTTTTGAATTGCAGCAAAATGTTCAAATATTGGGGTTGGTAAAATATGCTGGCTTTTATCCGCGTTTAGGTAAATACGAAAGATTATCTTCTTATATACACCGGGCAGGGGGCATTTTAGAAAATGCCAATATTGGTGGGGCTATTTTGTACCGAAAGAAAATAGATTTTTTTAGAGAGAAGATTGTATATAAGCCAAAGCTGGATTCAAACGGAAGTATGATTAAAGACAGTGTATTATTAAACCTGGATGAACCTGTTAGCATTGATTTGTATAAGGCACTGAAGTACGAAAATTCAAAACACGATATTATATTACAGGAAAATGATTTGGTGTTTGTGCCCGAAATAAATCCCTTTATAACAGTGCAGGGAAGGGTGCAGTCGCCATTAAAAATCACTTTTGATAAAGAGCATACCAACCTGCCCTATTATATTGATAAAGCCGGGGGATTTGGCGTGCGGCCTTGGCGAAAAAGAATTTTTGTTACCTACGCCAATGGAAAAAGCAGGCGAACAAGGAATTTTTTCTTTGCGCATTTTTATCCTAAGGTAGAGGAGGGATCTACTATTACTGTGCCGCAAAGACCGGAGAATAAAGAATTTACCAATGCAGCAACAACAGCACTTACAACAGCTATTCCATTACTTATTACCTATCTTATTTTTAAAATTAAATAAAAAAAATTTTGACGAGTACAGAATTAATAAGGAGTATATTTATTAAGCTTGGCAGGTATAAAATACTGATAATTATTTGTGGTATTGCCACTGCGTTATTACTTTTTTTTTATGCTAAAAATACAAGACCGGTTTACACTGCAAAAGCAACAGTTTTTCCATTAACTACTCCTGCAGATAATTCAATTTCAAGTAGTGCATTAAGCGGAATATTAGGCATTGAAGGCCCATCAAAAAGTTTTAGCAGCGAGGCTTCCATTAATATTATAGAATTAACACTTAGCCGTAATGTGCGGCAAAGGGTTGCTGCAACAAGGCTGCCGCAATTTGGTAATAGAACGGTTACAGAACTAATGGTGCAAGATTTAAATGAGCATAAATCTTTTTTTGAAAAAACTATTAAGATGCCTGTAGACAGTGACGCTTTGTCTTTGCAGGGAAGCGAATTATTAAAAGATGCCATCACCGCTAAGATGAGTAAAAACGGAGTGCTTGAACTTTATTTTAGCAGTGGATACAAGGAATTAATTACTCCGGTAACTAATATTTTAATTGAAAAATTGTCGCAGTTTTATATTGATTTAAAAATTTCAAAGGCACTTTCAGATTACAATTTTACCATAAAAAAAATAGACTCATTGCAGGGAATGTTGAACCTTGTTGATAAAAAGGCAGTGGTGATGCAAAATACCACTTACTTTACCCCTGTTGACAGGCTGGAATATGGACTACCCAAAGAAAATTTATCAATGGAAAAAAGCCGTGTTTTAAGGCAAAGGGATTTGTCTGTAAATAACCGGGAAGAAGCTACCTGGCGCCTGCAAAAAGCTACTCCAATTATTTCTGTTTTAGATAAGCCAACAGAACCATTTACAATAGTAAAATCTTCACCGCTTATTTTTATCATAATTGGGTTTGTTGCAGGCTGTATACTTAGCGCATTATTTTTAATAGGCGGGCTTATTTACAGGTATGTAAAATCTGAAATGTATAAAAGCCTTTTTGGAATTGAAGCCGCATTACCGCTTACTTTATGATTTTCTAAATGCCCATTTAAACATCTCTTTCCAGGTAGCTTTTTTACCATACATTAAAATGCCAGTTCTATATATTTTGGCGGCAAGCCAGGTGGTTAGCAAAAACCCCCCAATCAATAATACCATTGATAGCACAAGTTGTTGCCATGGAACACCACTTGGTATACGGGCCATCATTACTATTGGAGAAGTAAAAGGTATCATACTTGCCCACACCATTATTTTACTATCAGGTGTATTTAAATTACTGCTCATAATAATAAATGCAAAAATAATGGGCATGGTGATGGGCAGCATTAACGATTGTGCTTCCTGGGGGTCTTCATTAATTACGCTGCCAATTGCTGCAAATAAAGACGCATAAAAAAGATATCCGCCCAAAAAATAAAATATAAAGCAACTGATAATCTGTAGCCAGTTTATATTAGCAGCAGTTTGTTTAATATCCATAAATTTCATTGCCATTGCATTGTTGCCACCTACAGGCATATTCTTATTCATGTCACCTGCCTGTTGTATCAATTCATGCGGAATAAATGCACCCACTATAGTAGACAAAAGCATTATTAAGACGATCCATAAAAAAAACTGCGTTAAGCCAACTGCTGCAATACCTAAAATTTTGCCCATCATTAATTGAAATGGTTTCACACTGCTCACCATTACCTCGGCAATACGGTTTGTTTTTTCTTCCATAACTCCTCTCATTACCATGGCCCCAAAAATAAACATGGTAATATAAATTAAGATACCGCTGCCAAAACCTACCCCGTAATTTACCTGGGCATTTACTTCCTGCGATTTTCCTTTATCAGAAGTTAAACGATTTTCAATGGTGAAAGCGCCGTTGGCTTGTTTGGTAATGCTATCCAATATTTCTTTACGAATGCCTTTTTTCTGTAACTGGTTATTCTCCAAAGCCCTGTCCAGTTTATTTTCTATCATGCCCTGGGCATCAATGCCCAATTGCTTTTTTGAATGAATCGTGAATTTTCTTGCTGTAGAATCGTTGTTTAAATTCAATACTGCATCGTATCCTCTGGCAGAAAAATTAGTGCTGTCTACATTGTTGGTAAAATCAAAAATTATCCGTGATGAGTCTCCTTTTAAATTTAGTTTAAACATGCCGGGGTCATTAATTACTGCAATTTTTTTCAATTTTTCCTTTGACGACATGGCAAAAAATGCACTGCCAAAAATAAAAAGCATCATTACTATGGGCAATAAAAAGGTAGATAATAAAAATGTTTTGTTGCGTACCCGGGTTAGGTATTCTCTTTTTATTATTAGCCAGATCTTATTCATATTTGTTAGTGTAAAATGATAATCGAAAATTATTTAATTGTCTGAAATTGTCTAGCTTCTGGTGTCCCCTCTACTAAACGTATAAAAATTTCGTTGAGTGTTGGCAGTACTTCGTTGAAAGAGTTAATGGGAATATCCTGGCTGATAAAAAACTTTAATACATCGTTGGTGGTGCTGTCGTGCAATAATTTTAGTAATAATTCATTTGGCTGATGTTTGATCACTTCAAAAATGTAAGTCATTAAATTATGTGCAGATGTATTTGCACCCAGACGGTAAACATTTTCTTTAAACTGATTTTTTATTTGTGTTACGCTGCCATCCAATATTTTTGTTCCCTTATTTACCAGCACGATATGATCACAAATTTCTTCTACCTGTTCCATGCGATGGGTACTAAATATTACGGTACTGCCATTTTTAGCCAGGTTAAAAATCTCATCTTTAATCAGGTTGGCATTCACAGGGTCCAATCCGCTGAAAGGCTCATCCAGTATAATCAATTCCGGCTCATGCAAAACGGTGGTTACAAATTGTAATTTCTGGCTCATGCCTTTACTAAGGTCTTCCACCTTTTTGTTCCACCAACTTTCCATTTCAAATTTTACAAACCAGGCTTTGATTTTTTTCAGTGCGTCACTCCTGCTCAATCCTTTTAACTGAGCCAGGTAAAGAGCTTGCTCACCAATTTTCATTTTTTTATACAGCCCTCTTTCTTCTGGCATATAACCAATGTTACCAACATCTTTAACAGGGTCGAAATTTTTGCCTTTAAAAATAATCCGGCCACTATCGGGATAAAAAATTCCGGTGATCATTCTAAGCAATGTTGTTTTGCCGGCACCATTGGGGCCCAGCAAACCAAAAATACTTCCCTGTTCAATAGTAAAACTGATATCGTCAACAGCTTTTTGTGTGGCAAAATATTTTTGTACATTTTGAAGTTCAAGAATAGTCATTGATTACTTTATTAAGATGTAAGATTACTAAAATTTTGGCTGCGAAAAATAAAGAAGCATAAAGTTTTTATACACGAATACACTGATTGTGCAGGAAAACCAGCCCGAATTCCTACCTATTTACAATTACATTTGCTAACTGCTGTGCCACTCTTTCTCCGTCCATCGCAGCACTTACAATTCCTCCTGCATAGCCTGCCCCTTCTGCACAAGGGTATAAATTTTTAAGTTGTGGATGGGTTAATGTTTCTGTATGCCTTGGTATACGAACAGGTGAAGAAGTGCGGCTTTCTGTTGCTACCACAACAGCTTCATTGGTAAAATAGCCGTTCATTTTTTTTCCAAATGCTACAAATCCTTTTGCCAAAGCAGTATAAATAAAATCAGGCAATACCTCGTTTAATTGTGCAGCCTTTAATCCCGGCTGATAAGAGCAGCCTGGTAAATCAGCAGATAATTTCCCTCTTGAAAAATCTACCATTCGTTGCGCCGGTGCAACAAACTTACCACCACCGGCAGCAAAAGCTTTTTCTTCCACATATTGCTGAAACTGTAGCATAGTCAATTCGCCTGTTGTATTGATTATTTTTTTTCTAACAACATCATTCAACTCAACCTGCACTACCATGCCACTGTTTGCATAAGGGTTATTTCTTTTGGATGGGCTCCATCCATTTACAACCAACTGCCCGGGGGAAGTGGCTGCAGGTGCTATGATGCCACCGGGGCACATACAAAAAGAAAATACACCACGGCCATTCACCTGCTGTACCAAACTATAAGAGGCAGCCGGTAAAAATTCTCCCCTTGCAGGACAATGGTATTGTAATGTATCTATTAAACTTTGCGGATGTTCTACCCGAACGCCCAATGCAAAAGGTTTTGCTTCTATCAATATTTTTTTATGGTGCAGCAATTCAAAAATATCACGTGCAGAATGGCCGGTGGCCAAAATAAAAGCATCTCCTTCAAACACATTTCCATCAGCGGTTTTAACTGCTTTTATTTTTTCATTGGTAATAATAAAATCAGTTACCCTTTTTTCAAATAAAAAATCACCGCCACACGCTTCAATTTTTTGCCGCATGGCAGTAATGATGGCTGGCAATTTGTTGGTGCCTATATGAGGATGAGCTTCGTACAATATTTTTTCATCAGCACCAAAATAAACAAACAGGTTTAGTATCCTGTCTATATCTCCCCGCTTATTACTGCGGGTATATAATTTTCCATCACTGTAAGTGCCTGCACCACCTTCGCCAAAACAATAGTTGCTGTCGGGGTCAACAATACCTTCTTTATTCAGTATGGCAAGATCCCTTCTTCTTGCCCTTACAGCCTTGCCTCTCTCAAGTAACAGCGGTTTAATACCCAGTTCTATCAATTGTAATGCAGCAAACAATCCTGCCGGGCCAGCACCAATGATGATCACTTTTTTTTGTGCCTGGTGAACATTTTTAAAATTAAATGATTGGATATTTCTTTTGTAAAATGGCTCATCAATAAACGCAGTAATTGTAAGGTTTACCCAGATGGTTTTACCTCTTGCATCTATTGATTTTTTATGAGTTTGAAAGCCAGTTAAGGCACCTACTTTTTTGCCTGTAGTTTTTGCAACAAGGGCTATTATAGCTGCATCATCAGCAGCTTCTGAAGGAAGTAGTTTTAGAGAAATTTTTTGTTGCATATCCAAACCAGATATTTATTCCGGAAGTTTGTATTAGAAGGATTTAAACTTAAATATTATTTTCCTTATCAACAAAAAATGACTGCAATTTAATTTACTGTTGCTTTAAACCTTTTAGGAAAAAGGGTTAGAAGGGTAAATCATCAATAGCATCCGGAGATGTTGCAGAAAAAGTATCTAATGGCTCCATATACTCAGTATCTGTAACACCTTTATCCGTAGCAGCTTGCAATACCTGCTCTATGCGCCAGGCATCCAGGTTGGTAAAGTAATTCACTTTACCTTCTTTTTCCCACTTGCTTCCTTTAATATTGAAAGAAACTTTTATTTCGTCACCAATATTTACTTTATCAATGATAGCAGTCTTATCCTGAATAGCTTGAAATTTTACATAATTAGTAATGGTACGGCCACCAATATCTTCCGTTTTTTCTACAGCAAATTCTCTTATTTTAAAAGTTTCAGTACGTTGTATTGTATCGTATTTGGCCACTAATTTGCCTGTTAATTCGTAACTCATATTTTGATATTTAGGTTGTAAATGTAAACTTATTTAGCATAAAAAATTTTACGAATTCTTTTCTTTTTTTGGAAATAAAAATAGCTATCTTACCATTTGATACCTGCCTGGAAAACAATAAATTTTGATTTAAATATTGATGACCGCAATCCATTTTTTTTGCAAATTCTCTTGTTACAAAAAAATAAATTAAATAAAAATGTTTCGTTAAGTAATGTCCGCTGGCAGTGGATTGTAAAGGAATAGGCAAGGTTTATATTTTCAATTTTCCGAAATAAAAATTTAATAAAATACAATACTGTGGTTATACTGGAAAAAACAAGAGAATAAAAAATTTTTTTTTCAACAAATTATTTTGATATTCGCTCTCCCCAACAAATATAGGTTCTCAATTGCTATAGACAGAAGGTTCTGAAATATTTAGAGTGTGGATAATTTTATAAATACGTAAATTGCTTAAGGAATAATGGATAAAGTTTTTGATAAGGTATGGTCTAATTGTTTAGAGATAATCAAAGACATTGTAGAATGGCAACATTTTAAAACATGGTTCGAGCCTATTAAGCCAGTTGCGTTAAAAGAAAAAATTTTAACGATACAAGTTCCCAGCCAATTCTTTTTTGAATACCTGGAAGAACATTATATTAATTTACTGGCAAAAACATTAAAAAGAGAATTAGGAAAAGACGCCCGGTTAGAATACCGGATAATGGTTGATAGCGGCAATAGTAAAAGTAAGCCGCTTACAATGGATGTGCCGGGGCATGGTTTCAAATCATATTCAAACAACGAAATGGATTTTCCTTTGGTGATAAATAACCCGGTTAAAAACCCGTTTGTGTTTCCTGGTCTTAAAAAGATGCAGATAGATCCGCAATTAAATCATGCGTATACATTTGATAGTTTTATTGAAGGAGATTGTAACCGGGTAGCAAGGCGTGCAGGTAAAACAGTTGCCGAAAAACCGGGTACTACTTCATTTAATCCTTTGGTAATTTATGGGGGTGTTGGTTTAGGTAAAACACATTTGGCCCAAGCCATAGGTAATGAAGTAAAACGTATCCACAATAATAAAGTGGTTTTGTATGTAAGTTCAGAAAAATTTATTAACCAGTTTATAGATCATGGACGTAATGGTGCCATCAATGATTTTATTCATTTTTATCAGTTGATAGATGTGTTAATTATAGATGATGTGCAATTTTTTAACCGTGCTGAAAAATCGCAGGATGCCTTTTTCTCGATATTTAATCACCTGCATCAAAGCGGCAAGCAATTAATACTAACCAGTGATAAACCTCCTAAAGATTTGGAAGGTGTACAAGAGCGTTTATTAAGCCGCTTCAGGTGGGGTTTAAGCGCTGATTTGCAGGTGCCCGATTATGATACAAAAATTGAGATTTTAGAAAAGAAAATGAAGAACGACGGGCTTGAAATGCCTAAGGAAGTAGTTAAATATATTGCCTATAATATTAACAGTAATGTGCGGGAACTGGAAGGTGCATTAATATCATTGTTGGCACAATCTTCGCTAAATAAAAGGGAAATAGACCTTGAATTGGCTAAAAAAGTACTACGAAATTTTGTAAAATCATCCAGCAAGGAGATTACCATAGATGCCATCCAAAAAATGGTTTGTGAATACTTTGATGTGTCTTATGACAAACTGTTACAGAAAACCCGTAAAAGAGAAATAGTACAGGCCCGGCAGATAACCATGTTTTTAGCAAAAGCTTTCACCAAAAATTCATTAAAAACCATAGGAGAACATTTTGGCGGAAGAGATCATACCACAGTAATACATAGCTGTCAAACTGTAAAAGATTTAATGGATACAGATACTATGTTTAAGGAGAGTGTAGTGGAGTTACAACAAAAGGTGCAATTGGCAGCCATGTAAAATAATTAGTTAAAATAATTCTTCGTCCAAATTCTTTTACGGGTTTGGATTTTTTTTTGCAATCAGCATTTTATTTGAATTTCTAAAAGTAATAATCACCTTTCAAACTTTCTCACAAAATGATTAAAAGTGAGATTTAAAAAAAACTTAAACATATTTCCATTTAGTTTTGGGTGTTACGTTGTTGAAGTGTATTTTTGCAACCCCTTATAAAAGTTAAGGGCAGGTAGGAGAGATGCCTGAGTGGCCGAAAGGAACGGTTTGCTAAATCGTCGTACGGGTAACACTGTACCGTGGG
>JANYFT010000303.1 GCA_025359625.1 Ferruginibacter sp. | reverse complement strand
GATTTGTTTGATGTCTTTGCATTCTTAATTATGCCCAACAATTGAATGATTACTTCTTTAACCTGTCTTCCTGGAATAACTATTGACAGTTGCTATTGGAAGCTGTCTAAAAAAACTTCGCTTGACTCCATATATCATTTTCTTTTACAGCATATAGGTTTTATGCATGCTCTAATTTAATTAAATTTTATAAGGCGTTCATAAAACCGGCAATTGTAAATATTGCAGGGAGTAGTGCATAAAAAATATAAAGCCTCCAAAAGAGGCTTTATATTTTTAGATCGTAAACTATTTTTCAAACCGTAACCAATCTAACGAAAACATATCGTGGTTGGGTTCTGTTTCTTTTTTGAATACAAAGTACAGATCGTGTATACCACCTGGATCATTGATGGTGGCACTTACCTGTTTAAACTTTTTCCAGTCGCCGGTTTGCTGATAATTTAATGTGCTGATAATGGTGCCTTTTGGTGAATCAATATGCACTTCCAACATGGCATCAATTTTTCCAGAGGAATAATAATAGACTATGTTTTTGATGCCTTTGAGGTCTATAGCTTTTAATACAAAATAAGATTTGTTATGAATACTGCCGAGCATCTTATCGCCACGTTGTATGCGATTAATCACGTCTGCATCTTCAGCCTGTATGGTGGGCTGCCTTAACACCAACTGCCTGCTGCTTGTTAATGGCACTACCCCATTGCCGCCATCTGTGTAGGCTGCTGTCAATGCCCAGGTGCCGCCTGCTGCACCTGCAGGTTGTTTAAGCGTTGCGCTGCCTGTTGCTGCAAGACTATCCTGTGTTTTTTGCTGCGTTAGGGAGAGAATATATTTTACAATGGTGGCCGCATTTTCCTTGCTCAGCTGCGGGTGTGCATTCATATAGTGATTGCCCCACACACCGGCACCACCAGTAATTATCTTGCCTGCAAGCCTTGCTATCTCGCCTGGTTTGTTGGTATACTTTTCTGCTATGGCAGTAAATGCCGGGCCAACAACCGTATGATCTACCGTATGACAGGCTTTGCAATCGGCGGATGCTATCAAATCTTTACCAGGCATAACCCATGTGCCTTTGCCCTGCACATTTTTAAATGCTCCGGCATCTTTTGGTATGTACTCCAGTTTAACATGTATGCGTTTTGGATCAATGGCCGCATCTTCTTTATCTTTCACCTCTACTGCATAACCCAATGTGGCATCACCAAAATAAAATGAACTGTTGCCGGTGGTATTGATGGCTACTTCCGGTACCGTATTGCCTGCTTTTATTTCAACAGTATCAACCGAGCTCAGGCCTGATGGATCGGTTACTTTCAATGTTACTTTATACACACCTTTGTTGTTGAATGTGTAGGTTGGGTTTATTTCCACAGAACCAACTTTATTGCCTTCAAATGTCCATTCGTATTTCAATTGGTCATCTTCATCATAATCATAACTATTGCTATTGAAATTAACTTTTAAGGGCGCAAGACCAATACTGTCCTTCACATTTATTTTAGCAACAGGGGCCCGGTTGCCGGCATTGTAATCTACACGTACCAATCTTGCATCATCATTATCTGCACCATACACAGCGCCGTATTCCAATATATACATAATGCCTTCGGGTGTTATATCCATATCAATGGGCCTTCTAAAATCTCCTGTCAGTGGCATAAAAGCTTCCATGCGTTTATAATTCTCCTGCTCATCAAAACGAATAGCAAAAACCCAGTTACGCATCCAGTCCATCACAAATAAACTGTTATCATAATACTCAGGTATACTGTTCTTCTTTGCAAGGCTTTTATTGTAATGATAGAAATAACCTGCAATGGCTGTTCTGCCACCTTCACCAAGTTCAGGAAATTCAGGTGACACACGATAGGGATACCAAACCATTGCTTTTGTGGGTGCAGGTAATTTTTTAAGCCCGGTATTGTTGGGAGAATTGTTTTCAGGGCCATTGATGTCAAATAAGGGGCGAATGGCCTGTGTAGCAAAATCAGAATCATGATAAGCCTTGCTATCGCCTACAAAATATGGCCATCCAAAGTTGCCAGCTTTCTTCGCCTGGTTAAATTCGTCATAACCCCGTGGTGCATTTTTAGAATCTTCACCTGCATCCGGGCCCACCTCACCCCAGTATACTGTTGAGGTTACCTGGTTAATAGCCATACGATAAGGGTTACGGCAACCCATAGTGTAAATCTCAGGCTTTGTGTCTTGTGTTCCTTTCGCAAACAAGTTACCATCGGGTATGGTATAAGAGCCATCCGCTTCCGGATGAATGCGTAATACTTTACCCCGAAAATCATTGGTGTTGCCGGCTGACCGTTGTGCATCAAATGTAAGTCTGCCTGCCCTTTCATCCAGCGGTGCATAGCCGTTTGATTCAAAAGGCACCGTGTTATCTCCGGTGGAAATGAAAAGGTTTTTGTTTTTATCCCAGGCCAGCGACCCGCCGGTATGAGCGCTTACTTCAGGATCTATGGTCACCTGGATAATCACCTTTTCAGAAGCCAGGTCAATGGAATCTTCTGTGAACATTTTAAACCTGGAGATATTCTGATGCGTTGGTGTAGGCAAAGAATCCGGTGAGTAGAAAAAGTAAACAAATTTGTTGGCAGCAAAATCAGGATCAATCGTCATGCCTAATAAGCCATTGCCAAAAGCCTTTTTAGTATCCGGCAATACTTTGAATGTATGAATTAATTTAGTGAGATTATCGGCAGGTTTGTAGGCATAAAAATTACCCGAACGTTCTACAATATATACCACGCCGGTTGGTGTAACAGCAATTTCCATAGGCTCATTCAGGTCGTTGGTCAATACTGTTTTGGTGAACCTGTTTTCTTCCGGTGTTTTAGTGGCGTACGCTTTTGCATAATCCAGTTTAGCAGCATCTGCACCCATTGCATATTGTATGCCGTTTGCCAAATGTTGCAAAAATAAAGGTTCGCTATAACTTTCTGTTGTATGTCCGCCGCCTGTATAAAAAGCACGGCCACCATCAAAATCATGGTACCATGCAATGGGATGATTTTTACCATTTTCACCACCTTCATAACTATCTTCATCTAAAGTGGCAATCACTTTCAGGTCGGCATTTATGTTTTTATAATTGTACCATTCATCCGTGCGTTCCCATTTTTCTGGCAGGCCCTTGGTAGCAATAAAGCCTGTGTCGGTAACAACCACAGTTGCTTTTCTTACATTAGGATTTCCCGGGTGGCTTTTAAAATAGGCGCCTACTAATTTATTATACCATGCCCAGTTATACTCGGCATCTGCTGCAGCATGTATACCCACAAAACCGCCACCAGCTTCTATATATCGTTGCAGTGCTACTTGTTCATCACTGTTTAAAATATTACCGGTGGTGCTTAAGAAAATAACCGATTTGTATTGCTTAAGTTTATCATCGGTAAATACAGTTGAACTGGAATCTACATCAACACTAAAGTTATTATCCTTGCCCATCTTTTGTATTGCTGCAATACCTGCAGGAATAGATTCGTGGTGATACCCTTTTGTTTTGGTAAACAGTAAAACTTTACGTGAGTTTAAATCTTTTGTGCTACAGCCGTTAAAGAACAAAACAATAGCAAGAATAGAAATGCAATAGACAAGTTTTTTCATTTGATCGTTATAAGAGTTAATAATTTACCGAAAGATATTATAAAATGTCTAATTGACATTCATAGATTATACTTTATGTCTCCCTGCATCGGGTAGGCAAGACAATTAAATTAATCTGTAATAATAAAAGACAAGGTTGAATTAAAATGTCGTCTTTCTTCTGGAGTAAATTAATTTCTAATCGCTCTTAGTGTATGAAGAATTCCTTGCCTTGCTCTTTCAGCATGTCGAACCAGTTGTACATCAAATCATAGCTATGTGAAAAGGCAAATAAATGCAACTAATTATAGCAGGTGCAAATGATGAAGAAATGTTCATTGTCAAAAGGTACTTTTCTTTTTGCTGGCATGATAGTGAGATAGGAAATTTTATTACCGGTATCGAATTATCATTGCAGGCAGGGCATCATTACTAAATGCAATAAATACTATTATCGTATAAGTTCGTGTACCCAACCCAGGTAGGCAACGGAATTATGCAACTTATGCAGGTTGTTAGATTAAAATATCTTGTGCAGGGATATCGCCTGAGAAGTTTTTAAATGGGAGATTTGGAGTGTACCCAGTACATAAAAAACGCAATGGTAAATATTGCAGGGTGTGGTTCTTCCCGGACAACGGCACAGAACACACCACCCCTTTATTAAGCCTGAACCAGGATTTTAAAACTTATCTTAATAAAATAGTGGAACCCTTTCTGTTATATAGCACGCCATCAGCACCAATACATTGAAGTAACCATACCACTGCCTGGGTTCGCAACCGCACCCCATTAAATGTGCCATCCCATGAAGATTTATTGGCTGCAGATTCAAATATCAATTGCCCTAACCGGTTAAATATTTTAAAGTAGCTGAGGGTTTGAATACCTCTTAATACCGGGCTCAATAAATCATTATTGCCATCCCCATTAGGTGTAAATGCATTGGGCACATAAATAACGACTGCTTTGACCGTTTTTACTAACTGTGTGTCTATAATAATGCATCCCTCTATTGTCAGGATTTCAACGGTATATAGCTGGCGATTAGTACCCTTGTAAACTGGATCAAAACTGTAGGGGTTATTTAAGTTGGTACCTGGTTGCCACAGTACACTTGCACCAATTTTTCTGGCATGTAACTGAACGGGTAAATTGTCAATAGCATAGGCATCCGGGTACGTCATGCCTGACGGAAGTTTTTTTATCTGAATATTTTTTTGCTCGGTTGAAACGCTGCATCCTTGTGCATTTGTAAGCATTGCCTGATAGACTCCTGCATCCCTAACCTGGTAGGTTGTCCCAGCTGCACCATTAACGGCAACCTGATCTTTAAACCATTGAATGGTCTGTGTTGGTTGGGTTTTTAATAAAAGGCTTTCTCCCGGTTGAAGACAAAGGCCTGCTCTGCCAGTAACTTCCAAACTAGTGTCAATGATTGACGATTGTACAACTACGGTATCACTTGTCTTACAACCTCCGCCGCTATTTTTTACCGTCAAAATGTAAGCGGTTGTTGAAGAAGTGTTCACAAGCGGATTCGCTATCCCAGGGTTAGATAATCCTGAAGCCGGACTCCATGAGTAAGATAAACCCTGCTTTGCAGAGGCTCCGATTGGTACCGTTTTAAAATTACACGATAACCTGTCCGGTCCTGCATCTGCCGTTAATGACAGTGTATTTTTAAGGCGGGCAAATAAAACGTTCTTACAACCAAACCCGTCATAAGGCTCAAGCTTTACTGCCAGCACGGTGCCGGATAAAGGAGGTGGTGCCAGTGTTAACACCTGCTGATTACCCAGCACAGTTGTTTGTGCACTATCGAACCAGGTGTAAGCCGCATATCCATAAGGTGCAGTAAGCGTAACATTGCTATCATCGGCGCAGTAAATGGGTGCCTTAAAACTTGCACTGCAGTCTG
This sequence comes from Ferruginibacter sp., assembly GCA_025359625.1. GTDB lineage: Bacteria > Bacteroidota > Bacteroidia > Chitinophagales > Chitinophagaceae > Ferruginibacter. The sequence goes on along the minus strand of JANYFT010000303.1, from coordinate 3,015 downwards.
ATGATACGTCAATATAAGCATACCCAAAATGTTCACTGAAAGTGCAATCGGCTGTTTTAAAAAATAACCGGATTGTTTTTCCGGCGTTGCCTGAAAGATCAACCGTTACCGCAGACCAATTTTTAAACAATACGTCCGTTGTATCAGTACGTGACGATGCTTCGAAACCTGGTAGTGAGGTTCCAATGGCGGTAAAGGAAAAAGAAGCGCATTTAATTATCGAGTCGTTGGTAACATCTTTCACTTCAATTTCCATTCGTGGCTGCTCATTTGTTTTGTGGATGGGTGCTTCAATTACTACTGCGTAATGGAAGATAAGTGAAAATAAATTTTGATCAGGAGGAATGGTAAAATTGTAGGAAATTCCTTCGGCCTTTGCGCCTGCTTCGGTGCTTCCGAGTTTGATGGAATGAAGGCTGCCATTAGGGCAATTTACCGGGAACAATCCAAAAGGATCCAGTTGTCCGGAGCCAGAAGTATACATAGTATGGTGGTCCGGCACTGGACCATATTGATTAGTTAAGTCAATAACATTTTTATCTCCCACCGCCTTTGTGAAGCCGGTATAGCAGGTCCATCCATCAAAAGTTCCAGTTTCAAAATCTATGTTTGGGGGGCAATTTTGTGCAATGCATGCAGCAGAGATAAATAATTCTGCCATGGTTGCCAGCAGTAGCATCAACAGATAAGTTTTGTTTTTTGAATTTAGTAGTATTGTAAGAATCATGGAAACTACAATTTATTGAAAAACTTTCAATTGACTGGTATTTTCCTTATAGTCTGTGTCAGGAACCACGCTGCAATGTAAAAATTCTTCCTGCACTTCTTTTAAAAAATCAAACCTCAATGCATTACTTTCCTTTACCAGCGTATGAGTTTTTATCCATTCAAAAATTTAATAAATTTATTAGGCGTTCATAAAAATCCGTGATTACAAATATTGTAGCGAATGGTTCGTGGGGGACCCAATTGCTATCAAATTAGTAATATAGATGTTTAGTCAACCCTTCTGCAAGTGTTTGATACTTACAAAAAACATGAAACCTCTCGAATGGAAAAAGACAGACGCCCATTTCAAAAAGCATGCCCTTACCAGTCTTCAACTCGATATATTAATTTATGAAAAACAAAATTCCATGCAGGATGCTTATTGAACCAGTGAGCGATATCGAATATTGCAAACGGCTAAAAAAAGCTGTTGAAAAAACAAAAAGCAGGTGTTCCGTACCATCCGAACTTCTTAAAATATGGCTGAAATATAACCTTTTTATTACCAATGTATCGGCCAATATATTACCATTTGAAGTGATAAGAAAGACGTATTATTTACGCTGGCAGATAGAACTGGTTTTTAAAACATGGAAATCATTTTTTAAAATTGACCGAATAAAAAAAGTAAGTGGTTTGTATTACACAAACCACTTACTGCTGCGACAATTTGGAATGTGCCCTAATATTTTGATGCGCTCGGATTTATTGCTATTTTCAGTAACGATTAATATACCAAACTTCACTATTAAATTATTCAAGCAATAAAAAGCAATAGCCCGAAGGGCTTTACTGTAAATAACCATTGAAGAAACCAACGGCTAAAAATAAAAATTTTACCTAAACCCCAACGGGGTTGAATATGCAATGCTTATATTAATTTCTTGCTTAGATTGAAATTGACAACACTATAAAAGAATAATTTTATTCCCATTAAAATACCAGTTTACAAGGGTGCTTATCGTCAAACTTATTACCAACTTATTTTCGGCACAAAAAACCGTCAACCGACCATTGCAAAAGGATATGATGTGGAGTTATACAAATACATTTATAGCATCATAAAAATAAAAATTGCAAATTGTATCGCATCAAGGGTATTGAAGATCATATTCATATATTTTCCGATCTGCATCCCACTATGTGTCTTAGCGATTATGTAAAAGATATAAAAGTAGCCAGCAGTTTATGGATGAAAGAATGTGAAAAGTTTCCCGCATTTAACGCATGGCAGGATGGGTATGGTGCATTCACTTATTCGCTTAGGGAAAAAGACATGATAATAAACTATATCAAAAATCAAAAGGAGCATCATAAGGCTGAAAATTTTTACGATGAATTTAAAAGGCTACTTTCGAAAACGGGATGGAATTTGATGAAAAATATTTATTGTAGTTGATATATTCAACCCCTGCCGGGATTGGCGACAGGAATAGACTTGAGCCTTTGTCCCTGGGCTTCACCAAGGGTTATTCATATTAAAGCCCCTTGGGCTTTTCAACATAGCAAACCATTTATTAACTCTAAAATTCATTAAAAAAATGGCTACTTTTATTACAGAAAACTGGTTAAAGAATTGTTAGATATTTTATTACCAACGGAGATATAACAAAGATTTTCAATTATAAGTAATTTTCAACTTATGCAAAGAGTAACGGTACAAATAACCTATCAAGATGGAATTGAGGCTTTACAAAATTTAGCAGAGAAACGTTTTATACCCATAGTAAAACCTATTGTTAATTCTTTGTCATTGCATGGACAATTAGCAACTGTAAAAAAATTTAAATACTGGATTGAAGAGGCTGAAAATAACAATACCATTCCTTTACAAGAAGCTAAAAAAAATTGGGTGGTAAAAAGAAAACAATTGCAACAGCTTACAAAGTAATCATTTCCAATAATGCATCACGCAAACCATCTAAAATTAAACCGTTGCTAAAAATAAATATCCAGCTATCTTTTTAATTATTTTATGCAATACCCAGTTATGATTTTAAAAAAATACCGCCAATTCTTTGCCGGCAATAACAAATCAGCATCATTAATTTTGAGAATAGTCCAATCTTTAATAATCCCGGAGAAACCGATTGTTGAAAGGAAATTATTTTCTGCAAAACTTTGTGAATATGGCCTTTGTAATATGGCTCAATATCCTTTACTGAACGAATATTAAAGTTCCTGTAGATCCGCCAGTAATAATCAAAAGCAATTATGTTTTGTAAAGCCTTTGCTCCTATTTTTTCA
>JANYFT010000232.1 GCA_025359625.1 Ferruginibacter sp. | reverse complement strand
ATTATTCTTTATATTTAACCCATCGAAGTTGGTCACTTGGTATGAATAGCCTGCAAGAGCATTAATATTTTGATCTTTACCTAACTTACGTGAATAGGATAATGTATATTCAAGTAATTTATTATTGCTGTTTGATTGGCCTATTGAAGCCTGCCCCTTTGCTCTGGCTCCGTAAAGGAAATTATTAGGTAAATACACTGAACGTTTTTCGGTTGATTGATCATAACTAAAATTAGCCTTTGCTTTTAATCCGGTAATAATTTCCCACTCACCATAACCATTGGTCAACAAACGATTACCTACTGTTTTATCAGTTACTGCTAAGTACGACAACGGATTAGGAACAAAACTGCTATTTGGATTTGAAATATAATTACCATTGGCATCTTGAAAAGATAAATTACCCGGGAAGTCAATAGCGGCAGATATTATGCCTTCGTTTTCATTTTCACCAGTATTAATAGCCTGATTATTAGCAGAGAAATTAGATGTATTAATATTTACACCGACTCTTATTTTACTACTTATTGCCTGATCCAAATTTATTCTTCCATTGTATCTTTTGTAATCTGTTCCTCTTATTACTCCTTGTTGATCGAGATAATTCCCCGAAACGAAATATCTAGTTTTTCCAGAATTACCTGTTAAAGAAAGATTATGCTGTTGAACAAATCCAGTCTGCGAAATGGCTTTTATTGCGCTTGGCATATTCTTTGTTGTATCTATTTGGTGTTGGGTAAACCTTGGTATAAACGCACCTACACTACTTGGATCTGTAGTGCCGTATGGAGCAATGAAGTTATTTTTTAACCATGTTTCCTGCAAAATATTATTTTGTGCATTCATATATTCCTTTGTAGTTAACAAATCATAAAATTTTGCTTGCTTTTGAAACGCTTGACTAAATCCATATTCCAAACGAGGTTTGTCACCTTTCCCACGTTTAGTTGTGATAAGAATAACACCTGCACCTGCCTGGGCTCCATAAATAGAAGCTGCGCTTGCATCTTTTAATATTTCAATAGATTCGATATCATTAGGATTTATAAAATTCAATGGGGATCTATCAATGCCTCCTCCTCCATATTGTGGATTATTTCCAGGATCACTTGCAGCATTATTGATAGGTACGCCATCAACCACATATAGCACACCAGACGATGCAAAAGAGGGATTGGAACGAATTTGAATATTAACGCTTGCGCCAGGCTGACCTGTCGACTGCAAAGCTAGCAATCCTGGCGCACGCCCAGCTAAAGCTTGTGCAAAATTGGAATTCGTTTCTACATTCAAATCTGAAGCCTTAACGGAAGACACTGCACCATTTACCGCCTTCCTTTTTGTTGTTCCATACCCAATGACTACAACATCGTCGAGTCCAATGACAGAAGGTTTTAAATTAATAGTAAAAGTCGTTTGCAAATTTACTGGTATCTCCAGAGATTCATAACTTGTAAAAGAAACAACAAGTACAGAATTATTCTTAGTTAATGTAATCTCAAATCCGCCATCTGGTTTTGTAATGGTACTGATTTTACTATTTTTTATTGTAACAGTTGCTCCCCCAAGAGCATTCTTACTGATAGCATCAAGCACTATCCCGCTAATCTTTTTTTGTTGTGCGATACCAGTTAGGGATAACATTAGAAAAGTCATAACCCTTAAACTGTAACGAAGTAGTTTTAATTTTTTTTTCATTATTTGTTATTTTGGTTTTTTAAGAAAATATTTATTGCTATTAAAATAAAATAAGTGGTAAACTATAAATCTTTTGCCTGTTTAACAAGCTTAAGTATTTGTATTGAACGTCCATCTAATTTCCAAAGGTTTTGAGCTTGTCCTGTTAATTCCAAAACTGAGACGTAATCATCCGTGGTTTTAATTTCAATTGGCCTTTGATTATAATTTGCCAAAACCAAATACACATCTCGATTTACGAATAATGATGCAACCGTTTTTTTCGGTAAACCAGCTTGAAATAAGTCAGATGAAAGAATATCTATCCAAACCCAGCTTCCTTCTTCAACCAAGGGTAAATAATGTTTAAACCAATACGCAAATGTTTCTTCATATTTTTCACCTTGATCACCCGGTTGTCCATGTCCAATCAATGGAAACTGCATAAATGGAATAGAATTTATAAAAGTTTCATTTTCCTGGTCTGTTGAAACCGAAACAAAACGTTGAGGAGTGACATATGGTGTAAAATCTTTGGTTGACTCTCTTACAAAATTGAAGTCGTGGTTCGATTCACCAACCCATAAATAATCATAAATTTTCAAATCCGTATACACCGTATCAACGCCTTCTTTATGAAGTTTATAAATACCACCTCGCCTTTTTATTTCGGCATAAAGTAATGCAAGAAAATCAGCCATAGCACCATCTTGTTTAGGACCTTCTTTAAAAGCAAGCACTTCATCATCAGCAAATTTTTGCTTTGCAACCTGCATGTAAAAATTCTCCCTTTCTCCGGGCCGGTAATAACCAAGATCGTTATACAATCCATCAACCTCATATTCATCCATCACCTTTAAATGGTGGTGTAAAACATAAGCACGCCAATCAGGACTTGCAGGTGAGCAGTGAGCAAGATGATAGTCGAATTCAACAAGGTCAAAAGATTTATCCCACGCCCATTCCTTTTTAAAATTTTTATCTGTTCTTTCGAAAAATTGAGAAGAAGTATAGGGTATTACTTTCAACCCGTGGCTATGCGCCAATTTCACCATACGTTTAAAGCCTTCCGGATCCCTGGCAACAAGATAATTTTTACCCCAGGGCGTCGACCATTCGCTCCAGGGTTGAATAATACCAATGCCAATGTCACGCAATCTAGCCATAGCCTGGTTATCTTTTTCAGTTGGGTCCCAGCTTTTACCAGAAGGCTTATACAGAGCATGACCAGGAATATAGCTGGTAATCAAATGTTTTCGGACAGCGCTATTAATTCTCTTTTCAGCAAATGCAATGCTTTCAAGTCTTGCACGGTGATCTTCTGTTTTATAAGTTGCAAGAACTGCTGGTGGGTCATAACTAGTGCAAAATGAGTTTTTTTTTTCCAGATTTACTGCAGCAGGTGTAAAGCCAAAACCAGTTCCTATAACTCCAACGGCGGCGGCCTGTGTACCAATTTTAAAAAAATTTCTTCTTTTCATAACAACCGTTTTTTAATAAGTTCGAAAACAACAAGTTAAAATCCTATAATTATCAAAGGGTAAAAGCTGATTTACGTGTTGGCAAAGAGCAACGGATTAATCTTTTCGGGAAGTATATAATTATTCTGGAGCTAAAATTAGTAAATTGAAAAATTGACTAATTATACTATCCCACTTAATTATGGTACTTATTTACAAATTCATCTACATACCCAGCCTTGTTGTAGATTGAAATATCGTTCTATAATTTAAGGGAATCTAACTATCTATAAGAGCATTAACCCACATTGCAGCAGAAACAACTATTTTAACCGATTTTTCATAATTAATTGGGTTTTCAAAAGCTGGAACCCAGGCTAATAAAGGGTTTTGTTTTTTAGCCTGGTTTGTAGTACACGGGGGGTGTTCGTGGGTGAACAGCTATTTTTAGCTTTGCGGTTCATGTATTTAAAAGCTTCATTTAGATACAATCCGGCCATTGGCGATATTGCGGCTTACTACCGCCTGGTAGAAAGTTATCGTAATGAAACAGATAGGGTTTGCCATAAAACACTTTTAAATATTGGCTTTTGGCCAGATGCTACCCAAGTTCAAAAAGATCAAGTAGTTGACCATCTTAATGAACGATATAAAAATGAGTTAGCCCTTTTTGAACAAACAGATGAGCAGGTAATAGAATGGGTAAACAGGTTTTGGGAGGAGATGATTGCAAAAAAAACTATCGACCGCAAAACGATGGAACAAAAACATCGGCTGGTAAAAGTAGATACTATAAATCATTAAGGAAGCCAGAGAGATAAGCACAGAATGGATATGTGCCAACACCTGGCAGCAGCTACAGCTTACTGAGTTGTTTGAAAGCCTTGGTTGGAGTGAACAACAGGTTCAATTAGCCATGACACAAGTAATAAGCAGGGCGGTATACCCTGGCTCGGAGCTGGCAACCAGTAAATGGATAAAAGAGAAATCGGCTGTATGTGGTATTACTGGTTATGATGTAAATAAAATCACCAAAGACAAACTTTACCAAAGTGCTTTAAATTTATACCAACACAAAGCTGCCATTGAAAAACATTTATCTACCATTACCAACGAACTCTTCGATTTGCAGGATAGAATAATGCTGTACGACCTTACCAATACTTATTTTGAAGGTAAATGAGGAAAAGCATTGCTTTGACGAAGTTTACGAACGAAGTTCAAAAC
>JANYFT010000225.1 GCA_025359625.1 Ferruginibacter sp. | reverse complement strand
AATTTTACCAATACTATCAAAGGATTATATTTCTGTGGTGGCAGTGTACATCCGGGCGGCGGCATTCCACTTTGTTTAAAGAGCGCAAAAATTGTAAGTGAGTTAATAGCATCCGGTTATAAAAAGGCAACAAATTGATCTTGTTAAACAAATTATCTACATATCAAATAGCAACATGTATTGCCATTCTATTTCATGCAATTGGCCTAACGGGAATACTGTTTTTCGACACTACCTTCTTTACTAAAGCAACACCGTTTAACCTACTGCTAAGTGCTATTTTATTAGTATGGACGCAAAAAGAAAAAAATAAGTATTTCTATTTCTTTATAGCCATAACCTGCATGGTCGGCTTTGCTGTAGAAGTAATTGGCGTAAATACCGGTTTGTTATTTGGCGATTATAGTTATGGAAAAGCATTGGGGTTTCAGTGGCAAAATGTGCCTTTAGTGATTGGTGTTAATTGGTTTATTGTATTGTATTGCTGCGGTATTTGTATAAATACTTTTTTGGTCAAAATTATTACCAGGATAGCTATAGAAACTAAAACTCCGCCACAGGTATTAAAGACATTGTCTGTAATTGCCGATGGCGCAACACTTGCCGTGTTATTTGATTGGCTGATAGAGCCGGTAGCAGTAAAATTGGGCTACTGGCAATGGCATGGCGATGGCAGTATACCTATGTACAATTACATTTGCTGGGTTACAGTAAGCACTTTGCTACTCACTGTTTTTCATTTTTGTAAATTCAATAAACAAAACAAATTTGCCGTAAATTTGTTATTGATACAAATGATGTTTTTTTTATTGCTACGCACTTTTTTGAAATAATATATTACACATGCATGGGCTTTTATTTATAGTAATTATACTGGCTACCTTTTTTATTATGGAAGGCATCACCTGGCTTACGCATCGCTATATCATGCACGGATTTTTATGGTACCTGCACCAGGATCATCACCAGAAAGGGCCGGGGTTTTTTGAAAAAAACGACGCCTTCTTTCTCATTTTTGCCATACCGGGCTGGCTATGTATCATGTTTGGATTACAGTATAAATTGTACGCAGTTGCGGCAATCGGCTTTGGTATCACCATGTATGGTTTTGCTTATTTTGTAGTGCATGAGGTCATCATTCATCAGCGCTTTAAGTGGTTTACCCGCAGCAACAACACGTACATCCGCACCATCCGCTGGGCGCATAAAATGCATCACAAGCACCTCAATAAATATGAGGGTGAAAGTTTCGGCATGTTATTCGTTGCAAAAAAATACTGGCAAAAAGCAAAAGCCGATAAATTAAGAAACGCACGATAAATATTTTGAGCCCGGCAGTTGAATTACTATTGAGCTTCATTGGCGTCGCACTCTTGTACCATATTTCATTATTGATCTTTTATCTTAGCGTAGCAATCCATTTGCAAAACACTTCTAATTTAAACAGTTGAATCATCACTATACTTATTTTTTATTGCTTGGTTGCTCCCTGGCAGGCCCACTAGCTTTAAGTTTTGATAAAAAAGTAGCCTTCTATAAAAAATGGAAATACCTGTTTCCAGCCATGCTGCTACCAGCTTTATTATACATCATCTGGGATATTTTCTTCACCCAAAAAAATGTATGGAGCTTTAATGAAAATTACATCACCGGAATAAAACTCATCAACCTGCCTGTTGAAGAAGTATTGTTTTTTTTCGTAGTGCCTTATTGCTGCGTGTTTATTTATGAATGTATACGATGTTATTTTCCAGGCATAGCAAATAAAAGAGCAGCGAATATTTTTCTGCAATCTATAGCAATTGTTTTGTTGGTTGCAGGCTTGATTTTTTATAAAAAATATTACACCAGTTGGTCTTTTATTCTTTGTGCCCTTTTTATAACCAAACTGTATGTGTTTAAAAAATTCTTTAAAGATTTTAACGCCGTTTTTTTTTTAGTGGCTTATGCTATTATTTTAATTCCGTTCTTACTGGTAAACGGTTTTCTAACTGCCGTTCCGGTGGTGTTATACAGCAATGCAGAAAACCTCGGCATCAGAATATATACCATTCCCTTAGAAGATATTTTTTACGGCATGCTGCTTATAATGATGAACATTGCACTGTATGAAAAGCTCAGGAACAGGAAAATTAAAACCTTGGTAAAACAAAAAATATAAACATTTTGGTTATGGAATTCGGACGGGTAACGGTAGGTGAATTGGATAAGGTTGATTTTAGTTTGCCTGTTGATCCGGCCTTTAATCATTCCGTGTTAAAAGGCAAACCCGTAAAAAATTCTAAAGTATATATTGGCTGTGCCAAGTGGGGACGGACAGAATGGATAGGCAAAATTTATCCACCCAAAACAAAGGAAAAAGATTTTCTTCAGCTCTATGTGCAGCATTACAACAGCATTGAATTGAATGCTACCCATTACAAAATATATAGTTCAGAAAGCATTCAAAAGTGGGCAGACAAGGCCGTAGGGAAAGAGTTTTTATTTTGCCCCAAAATGTACAAGGGTGTAACACATTTTGGAAGTTTTAAAGGAAAAGATTTATTGACCACTGAATTTTTAAAAGGCATCCAGTCCTTTGGCAAACACCTCGGCCCCATCTTCATCCAGGTGAGTGAATCTTTTTCACCTAACAGAAAAAATGAATTGTTTACTTACCTGAGATCACTTCCAAAAGACCTGCAATTTTTTGTAGAGGTTCGTCATCCGGAATGGTTTGCGAACACTGCTATTGCCAACGAGTTTTTTTCAACATTACAGCAACTGAACATGGGAGCGGTAATCACCGATGCCAGCGGCAGAAGAGATTGTGCACACATGTATCTGCCGGTTGCCAAAACTTTTATACGCTACGTAGGCAACAGCTTACATCCATCCGACTATACAAGAATTGATGAATGGGTAAATCGCATAAAATACTGGCTGGATAAAGGTTTAAGTGAAGTATATTTTTTCATGCACATGCACAATGAAGCCACTTCGCCGGAGCTAACAGTTTATTTGGTTGACAAACTGAATAAAGAGTGCGGATTAAAATTGCAGAAACCTGCTTTTATTTCGCAACAACAAAATTTGTTTTAGCAACAGGATATTGTTCAAATAATTTATAAGCTTCTGTTGTTTTAAAATATCTCATCACTATTTTACTTCACGTATTTCATCCCAACGGGAGGTATACCTCGGGCTCCTCAATTCCTGCCGCATCTTCCAGTCACGGGAAGTGCCGCTGGCAGCAAATTTTACTATATCATTCCGCATGGCAAAGTTTACATTGTCTATCATACTCATCAGTAAGCGTTTATTATTGTCTGCTTCCGCTGCAAATAAATTTCCCTGTATGGTGGCATCAGGTACCAGCCCACTCAGCATAACACCAGCCTTTTTATACAGCCTTCCTTTTTCAAATAATTTGTCTACCAGCTTTATTGCAGGCTTTATTAATTCATGGGTAGATGAAGTTGCCACAGGCAAAGTAACATAACTGCTGATAGTAGGTCCATGGCTGAAGTGAGTGGTATGGCTTTGCTCTTTTGGCACCACAAATACGCTGATGATATTAGCTGCACTTTGTTGCCGCCTTAATTTTTCAGCGGCCTTGGAAGTGTAGGTAGCCACGGCCTCTTTAATGTCACCAATATTTTTTACCGGGCTTCCAAACATCCTGGTAGTCGCAATCATTTTCTTTTTAATCAGTTCGTCCTTCATTTCAATGGCTGGTTCGCCTTTAAGCTCTTTCAACAATCGTATGCCCACCACACCGCCTAAATTTTTATGTGCCCATTCTTCAGTTTTTTTTGTAAGGTCAAATGCGGTAAACACCGCATTCATCTCTATTAATTTTTGTGCGTATTGCCTTCCCACGCCCCATACTTCTCCAATGGGTGTATCCTGCAGAGCAGTAGCAATTTTTTCTTTGGTGTCCAGCACCACCACGCAGTCTGTTGCAATCTTATTTTTCTTAGCCAAATGGTTGGCCACTTTAGACAATACTTTGGTAGGTGCCACACCTACCGAAACTTTTATCCCCGTCCACAATTCAACCGTTTCCTTTATCCTGAGTCCGGCTTCCTGCAAATCCCCTTTGGCAAATTCATCCAGATTTAAAAAGGCTTCATCTACAGAATACACTTCTACATTTTCTTCCCCCACCAGTATTCGCAGAGTTTCCATCACCCGCCAGCTAAGGTCGCCATACAAATTATAGTTGCTTGAAAAAGTCGCCACATTGAATTTTTCAATCAAAGGTTTCGCTAAAAAATATGGCCCCGCCATACCTACACCAATGTCTTTTGCTTCATCACTGCGGGAGATGATACAACCATCATTGTTGCTGAGCACCACCACCGGTTTATTATCCAGGTGCGGCATAAATAACCTTTCGCAACTGCAATAAAAACTGTTACAATCTATGATAGCTTTCATTTGTTTGGGCTAAAGCCCTTTTATTTTTATTATTTATCCTCCGGGCTAAAGCCCGGAGCAATTCATGATGTCTACTCTGCATTATGAATTGCCCTGTGTATTATGAATTCCCCTTTGTTTAATGACTTTCCCTGGGCTTCGTGACTTTCCCTGGGCTTCATGACTTTCCCTGGGCTTCATGACTTTCCCTGGGCTTCATGAATTGCCCTGGGCTTCATGAATTGCCCTGGGCTTCATGAATTGCCCTGGGCTTCAGCCCAGGGAAGAAGAAAAGGATTATACAAAGGGCTTCAGCCCTTTATCAAAACAAATCCATATTTTTTTATAAACACATCATACTCTTCTGCAAATGTTTTCTTTGTATGATGGGCTTCCTGGTTTTTAATATATTCCCTCACGGCATGTAAGCCAGACTCACTAACCGATACAGCGAAATAATCATCCTGCCATTCAAAATGTTCTTTACTTAAATTGTTTTTATTAATCCAAAAAGAGCTTTCGCCCTTTAGTAGC
>JANYFT010000129.1 GCA_025359625.1 Ferruginibacter sp. | reverse complement strand
ATTGCAGACTTAAAAGTTGAGTTCAACTTCAAAGGGAAACCTCAAACTTTTACGGCTTTGACAGACATCATATTTGTTGTAAAATAGACCAGCGTGTAGAAAAAGCACGAACGCATAACATGGGGTTTGCCAAAATGGGGGCAGACGGAAGCCGTGTTTCAACTTTTGTAATTCTGTTGGGCTGCATATCCAGCTGGACGTAATTCTATTTAGCTATGTGCATATCATCAACTTTTATTTATAAATTGGGCTTCAGTTAGCCGGGCTGGACGGAATTCTATTTCCCCCACTTCGGCAAGCCCTGAACGTTGGCAACAATTTGGCGGCTCCATGGACAAAGTTGTGTGGAAGACAAATAATTCGGTGGACAAAGTCAAGAAAATAAGAAAAGAAACAATTCAGGGATAGTCAGGATTAGAGTTAATTTTTCAAAAAAAGATTAAAAGTGTAACAACATCCATCTCAACTAAAACTTCATGGAAAGCATAATCAAATTTATTAATTCAATTAATGGCAATTACATTATCATTTTTTTAATTGCCATTTTTTACAGTCTTGAGCGTCTGCTTGGCACTCCTTTCAAATTTGACAGGCGTTTAAATCACTTTTTAAACAATTTTATTTTGATGATTGCCTTTTACTTGGCTAACCTGGCTTTTGCCGTTCTTCAGGTGGGCATCATTACGTGGTCGTCAGCAAACCAAATGGGACTGTTTTATTGGATTGAAATACCTCTTTGGCTCAAAGTCATTTTTGGTGTAATGTGCCTGGACTTTACTTCGTATTGGTTCCATCGCCTGGCTCATACTTTACCACTTTTTTGGAGCGTCCATCGTGTTCATCACAGTGACACCACTATGGATTCCTCTACATTTTTCCGGGGGCATCCGTTAGAAGTTTTGATATTTGGCACATCAAGTATATTAGCATGCATTCTTTTCGGTATTGACCTGCCAATTTTAGGTGTCTATTTCGTTGTGGTTTTGCCCTTCCAGGTAGCTCAACATGCCAACATTCAATTACCTGATTGGACGGATAAAGTTTTTGGGAAAGTGTTCATCATGCCAAATATGCATAAAGTGCATCACGACCAAAACCAGTATTACACAGATTCAAATTTTGCCGACATCTTTGTTTTTTGGGATAAATTATTCGGAACATATAAATATTCATCAGTTAAATCACGCCTTTACGGATTAAAGGAGTTTGACAACACTAAAAAACAAACATTTTGGTATTTAATTATAAGTCCGTTCATAAAAATTAAACGCAATGTCGGCGACAAGCCATAAATAAAACCAGTAAAATGTTGGCAATTTGGGGGCCAATTCTCCTTTGCTGACAGTTTAGGCTTTGAGTTCAAAAACAAAAACGGTGGTTAAATATTAATAACATCGACACATAAAACATGAAGTTGAGTTTCGTTGACAGCGGACAACTCTTGGACTTCAAAGCAATCGACAAAGAAAATAAACTGACTTGTGATGATTATGGACAAAATCAAACTGTTGCCAACAAAAGTATTTGCAAAAGCAGGGCTGGACAATGTAACCATCAGCTATGTGCATGCATCAACAGCAGTTCGGGCTGACATTTATAAATTTGGCTTTTAGTTATTAACTTCAACTCTATATTTTTAATTGGGCATTTGTGCCGGGCTGGACGTTCAATGAATTCCCTGCCTTCGCAAATACTCAACGTAAGCAGCAATTATAAAATGACCCTCGACCTATTTCAACAGAAAGTATTAAAAGCAAATTGGTATGACAAATACTTTTATTACTTGTTGTTTTTAGCTGCGACACTTGGTGGACTTTTTTTTCTTTATGATGTAATTTCTCATCAAGCAAAGTATGACAAGCTCGGAACAAGATATTTGGGCTACTTAGCTTTTTTATTTTTGACAACTTTGGGCATCAGTGGACTTTATTTTGTACCGAACAGATACAAGGTTATAACAATTGCTTCGGCACTTTCTATTGACAAAAAGCGAAACTTAATTAATAAAATAGTAAAAGAATTTGGTAACCCGTTTTGCGAAACAGACAACGACTTTTATGGCTTTATTTATGATAAAAATTGGTGGACATCTGATTATAAAATTTATTTAAGTTTTGACTTAAACAATTTCTATGCAAGTGTGCAAGGTGTGACAAGAGCATATAGGGGCGGCGGCATTATAGATTTTGGCGGCACAAAAAAAGTTAGGAAAAAACTAATTGGGTACTTAACAAGCTTGGTGGACGTACAATAACTGCTGCTTACATTGGGTTTGCTTCTATGCTGGGCGGACTCAAGTACAATCAGCTTCAACTCAATATCAACTATTATCGGGCAGACGAGTTTCAATTTGACTTTTTATCTTATCTTCAACTTTAGCAACTTTATTGGCCTGCGGTTCCGGGCGGACACAGCAACAATCCCAGCACAGAAAGCAAGCCCTGTACGTTATGCGAAACCCGTAAGCGACAATGCAACCTCAAACTTTCCTACGGCTTTCAGCAGCCATTATAATGAATATTAATATTAGAAACTGAGTACATGCAAAAAAGAATACTTTTACAGCAATCAAAAACAATTCACATTTAAATTTGAACAATTATGGAAAACATTTTCAAGATGGTTTCAGAAAAATCAGGTATTTCTGAAGCACAAGCAAAATCAGCAGTAGAAACAGTAATTTCTTTTTTAAAAGATAAAATGCCTGCAGGCATAGGAGAACAGGTTGAGTCATTTCTTAAAGGCGGAACAGGTTCTGTTGGTGATGCTGCCAATGGAATAAAAGACAAAATCGGTGGAATGTTTGGAAAGTAATTCCAGTAAATCAGGGTAAACATAATTGGTTACCCTGATTTTTTGAATTAGATAAAGAATATGCGAGACCTGGTCGACACTGCAACCTCAAACTTTTCTATCAACAGGGCATCATAATGAATATCAATATTTAAAATTACTTTTCAAATAAATTTATATTTATCATTTAACCGGAATAAAATTCCACAAAACTCAAATATTATGTCATTCACATCAGAATTTAAAGAATTTGTTTCTAAAGGAAACGTAATTGACCTCGCAGTCGGTGTTGTTATCGGAGCAGCATTTGGCAAAATTGTTACTTCATTAGTTGAGGACATCATCATGCCACCAATCGGCATGTTGCTTGGTGGAGTTAATTTTTCTGATTTAAAATTTACACTTCAACAAGCAAATGTTGATTCGGCAGGAAAAGCGATTAATGCTGTAACAATCAATTACGGAAACTTTATTCAGGTTGCATTCAGTTTCATCATTATTGCGCTTGCTATTTTTGTATTTGTAGTAAAGCCGATGAATAAAATGAAAAAGAAACCAGTTGCAGTAACAGCTGAACCCCCTGCTCCATCAAAGGAAGAAATGCTTCTTTCTGAAATACGTGACCTTCTAAAAAAATAATTTTGTTTAATAAGTAATCAATCACCGACAAATCAGTTCGGTGATTGATTTAAACTCTTGTGTAAGTTGTGCCATATTTATAATTGGGCTGACATAAACGATATTTCTTGATAGTGAGCATCGGGTATTCGCATAACATTTAGTCGTATAGCCGAAAGCCCCCGCAAATAAAATTGTTTAAAATAAAATG
>JANYFT010000121.1 GCA_025359625.1 Ferruginibacter sp. | reverse complement strand
TATCCTGCTCCATCATTTTGAAGAGGTGAAACCTTTGTTTCAGTTATTCAGTGCCGGAAAAGAAAATGCAGTATTTATTAACTGGCTTGATACAAACCGTTACCCGGTTATCTCAGTTTCAGGAATATTATTTTTTACGGCAACATTTATTTATTTTTTAAAGAACGGCCATGCCGGTACAGTTGATAAAGGACAGTTCTTAATTCGCTTTGCAGTTATTTTGTTAATCCTGTTCAATCTACCCATGCTGCTTGGCTTCACATTCTACTTTGTTGTATGGCATTCTGTTTTGTCTCTCAATAATATTACTGCCTATTTAAGAAAGGATAATTTGTATACATTAAATAGCATTAAGAAGGAAATTATATTGTATAGTGTTCTTGCAATTGGAGGAATCGCCTTATTCGGTTTAACCGGTTTTATGTTTATCAACAGCCGTGCCATGGTGGGTTACCTGTTTTTAGGTCTTGCCGTCCTTACTGCACCGCATATGCAAATCATGCATGACATGTACACCAGCTTACGGCAAATAAAACCTGCTGAAAATTAAATATCAGCTTATAATTATTTTAACATAAAACCTTACTCAATGTTCAAGAAATTCAAGGCGTCAGAATTACTAATCGTAGCAATGGTGGTTATCCTGATTTTTGTATCAGAATACTATTATGTAATACTAAAAGATTCCAACCGTGCCATTTTCATTGGCTTATGGCCTCCAACCATTATTGGATTACTCATCTTCTTCAATATCAAAAAAAATCAATAAGCTATCATGGAAAACAATACGGATATCATCGTTTTAACGAGTGTTATTATTGTACTTTTTCTTGTATTCATCATTGCTACAGTAAGGGAGTTTAACACTATAAGCCATTCAAAATTTGTAGAGAAAGAAGAAGGTGGGCCAAGGGCGGAAATGATGCGTTTCATAGGTAAACTTTTTACAGACGACCGGATTGATGCAGGTAAAAAATTTACATTCATCAATGCAATTAAACCAATTATTGAAGATTTGCTTCCTGAAGAAGAAATAAAAAAAGAATGAAAAATACAAATATCCCTGTCCTGATTTAATACGCATTAATTAATCAAAATTCCTTCATTTCCTGAACGTTGTATGCTATACGGCAGTATTCATTTACATGTAAAAACGGCCGCTATTTACTTTTTAAAAGACTAATCTTTTCACACTTTAACAAATAAAAAAACAATTATGAAATCAATCAAAAACGTTGCACTCTTAGTTGCAGCAACAATCCTGTCTATTAACACTATGGCACAAACAAAAAAAGACATTGTGGATGTAGCCGCAGGCTCCAAAGCACACACCACACTTGTTGCAGCGGTAAAAGCTGCAGACCTGGTAACTACTTTAAAAAGCAAAGGCCCGTTTACCGTATTTGCGCCCACGAATGAGGCTTTTGCAAAACTCCCTGCCGGCACGGTTGACAATTTATTGAAGCCGGAGAACAAAGCTTCACTTGCTGGTATACTAACCTATCATGTTGTTGCCGGCAATCTGGATGCAAAAGCTGTTTTAGCTGCTATTAAAAAAGGTGGCGGCAAAGCGGTTTTAACAACAGTGGCAGGAGGAAAATTAACTGCCGAAGTTGTAATGGGAAAAGTTGTATTAACAGATGAAAAAGGTGGCAAAGCAACGGTAACAGCAACTGACCTTGCAGCAACCAATGGTGTTATTCACGTAATTAATGCAGTATTACTGCCTAAATAATAGGCTAAATTCCTTTCAAAGATATATGGCTGTATCACTTTGATACAGCCATATATCTTTAGGTATGTCTTGTGACCCGTCCTGAAAAAAGTTGACTCTGTTATTACATAAATCCTGCTATTGGTTTACTGAGATAATTCATCCTGAATAAGGTTGACTAAGAAAGTTGTTTGCCTGGGCGCTGGCAAAAAATAGTTGTGTAGCCCTACAGCTAAAGCAACTATTTTTTTTGTGCGTGGGCTTGTTAGGTTACCGGCATCATTGGCTTTATTTTAGTATTGTTTTGATAATAGTTTTTCCATCTTCTTATTTGCGGCCCCTGCTGCTGATGAACATCGTTTGGTATCTGCCAGTTTAGGCTGCTGTGCCTTCGTTTATAATTGTAAATGGTAATGCACCTGGCAATGTGTATGGAAGCAGTATAAATGTTATTGTAATACCTGCTGAGGAGTTTT
>JANYFT010000099.1 GCA_025359625.1 Ferruginibacter sp. | reverse complement strand
ATGCAAGGCAGGCAAATTCTGGTTCTAACAAATACAGTACGTATACGTTTGAAAATTATTTTTCTTACAATAATACAATTGGTAAGCATTCTTTTTCAGCAACTCTTGGTAACAGTTATATTGACCCTGGTAAATCTTCCTCTATAGGTATTACTGGAACCAGCATACCTAATAGTAATATACAAAATGTATCAGTTGCGTTAGCACAAACGGTAAACAATGCGAGTGTTGGATATGCCACTCAATTTGGAACTTTAATTTCTTACTATGGCAGGCTCTCCTATACCTATAACAATAAATATATAGTTTCTGGCAGTTTTAGAAGAGACGGCTCCAGCAACTTTGGTCCAAACAACCAATTTGGTAATTTTCCCGGCGGAGGTGTTGCGTGGGTATTTACTGAAGAGGATTTTATCAAGAAAACCATTCCATTTATTAATTCAGGAAAATTGCGTGTTGGTTATGGCCGTACTGGAAATAATAAGATCAACCTGTTTCTTACAGACGTAAATACTTATAGCGGTAGCCCAAGCGGTAACCTGGTTGCTTCGTTTGGTACAACAGAAACATTTAGTCCCGGAACAACCGTTAATAGCCTATCTAATCCAAACTTAAAGTGGGAAACTACCGACCAGGCAGATATAGGCTTAGACCTTACCATGTTTGATAATAAAGTGACTTTTGGGTTTGACTGGTATGATAGGAAAAGCTCTGGTTTATTAGTAAATGTACCCATACCTCCAAGTAATGGTATTGGTGGTGTAGGCTATTACGGAAGCAGTATTGTAACCAATGCAGCCAATGCTGAAAATAAAGGCATAGAACTTTCCATTGGTTACAATAGCATCAAAAAAAATAATTTTAATTATGGTATTAGTGTAAACGGAGCCTGGAACATTAACAATGTAACATCGCTGGGCAATCAGTTTCAGGCACCCATTCGGGATGGTGCTTTTAACCAGTTAAGTACAATAACCTATACCGCTAAGGGTTCGCCAATAGGATCATTTTATGGATACAGGGTTGACCATGTTGCCACTAACAAGGCAGAAATTGATGCGCTAAATGCAAAAGCCACGGGAGGCAAATACCAGGATGGGCTATTGCCAGGTGACTTTATTTTTAAAGACCTTAACGGGGATGGCAAATTGACCGATGCGGATCAACAAATACTGGGTAACCCAATGCCAAAATTTGTGTATGGGGTTAATGGGTATGCCAATTACAAAAATTTTGATCTTAATTTGGTTATTAGTGGTGTATCGGGTTTAAATTTAGTAAACACTACAAGGTTCTTTACCGTGAATGCTACTACAGGCCATAATGCAACTACCGCAATTTTAGACCGCTGGCACAAACCTGGCGATGTTGCAGCTTACCCAAGAGCTGGACAAAGCGCCACTGCTTCAGGAAATTTACGGCCTTCAGATTTCTTTATTGAAAATGGATCCTTTATGAGAATTCGAAATTTAACATTGGGGTATACCATTCCAGAAACAAGTATCGCCAAAAGAACTAAAAATGCATTGAGTAGTTTGAGGTTTTACATTGCAGCTGAAAATCTGCTTACAATAACAGGTTATACAGGATACGATCCGGAAATTAGTACGCTTGACGGAAACGGTGGTGACGCTTATGTATTTCGCAGAGGCATGGATAATTTTCAATTACCTCAGCCAAGGGTATTTATGTTTGGTGTGCAGGTTGGGTTTTAATATTAATAAAAATTAAAAATACATTTATGAAAAAAATATTTTTTTACCTATGCCTTTTCAGCCTGGTGCTGATGGCGGGTAGCTGCAATAAAGAAAAGTTAATGCTGCAAAATAAGGGTGACTACACCTATGATACTTATTTTGCCAGTGATGCAGTATTAGACCAGGCGGTAATAGCAACATATGCCACCCTATTGCACCAGGGATTATGGTCAAGGGAGTACTATTTTATTTTTGATCTTTTGAGTTATGATGCCAAAAGAGATGCAGCCCTTCAAGCAGATTTTGTTGCTTTGGCTCAGTACAAATTTGCATCAGACCAGCCTCAGTTACAACAATTTTGGGCTTCTCTTTACCGGGTGGTTTTTAGGGCCAATGTGGTAATAGACCGGGCAAGTGTTTGGGTACCAGCCAATGATCAGGAAAAATTAAATCAAAAGCAGTATATAGCCGAAGTTAAATTCTTAAGAGCTTATGCTAATTTCAATTTGGTAAATTGTTATGGCAAAGTACCGTTACGTACCAGCTATGATAGTACTGTTGCAAATAACTATCCATCAAGAGCACCCGTTGAAGCTGTTTGGGCAGTTATAGAAGCTGATTTAAAAGCGGCTGTTATAGATTTGCCGGTAAAATATCCCGATGCTAAATTGGGCAGGGTAACCAAAGGTGCAGCTATTGCCCAATTAGGCAAGGCTTACCTGTATCAGAAAAAATGGAGCGATGCACAGGCCCAATTTACTTTACTTGCGCAACCTCCTTTTTCGTATACACTCGCCCCTAATTATTTGGATCTGTTTAGCGAGAATAACCAGAATAACTCCGAAACAATTTTCCAGGTTATTAACCAAAAATGGACAGATTGGGGAATCGGTAACCAATATTATGTATTTGGTGGCCAGGAAGCCTGGGGAGGAAAAGCTTCCCATTCCGACAGGGCCCAGGAGTACGGATTTAATGACTGGAAAAATGTATTTATTTCAACAACAGCAGTTAAAGCATTTAAATACCCAAACCCAATAGATGGTACAACCTATACTGATCCAAGGGCAAAGTTTACTTTTTATGGGGATATGGCAAGCGGCGGACAAACACAATATTGCCAGTCAT
>JANYFT010000096.1 GCA_025359625.1 Ferruginibacter sp. | reverse complement strand
GTTTGAACTGGTGGGGCAAAAAAAAGCCCCCGAAGGAGGCGTTTTAAATGCGTTGGTAGGAACCTGCTTTAATTTTGGTGAGGGTGTACCCAGTTGCCGACTTTAGCACATCATCAACCGTTCTGGCTGATAGCTTAAACTTAGTGCCTATTTCGGTTGCCTCCTTCCTTGTAAATTCTTGGGGCAAAGCCTCAAAGAATTTACGTTTGCCATCGCCTGAATGAAACTGCATGGTTTCATTTTGCTTGGGTAGGTTATTGAACATTAGTAAACTATGCTCTAAGTAGGTTTGAACTATTAGTAAGACTGTATTAAAATCTTCATCGGTACAAATAATTGTAGCGGTCATTTCTCCGTTTTCAAACTTTCTTAATGCTGATAGTATCATGCAAAGCCTAAAGAAAATTAAACCCATACGATAAACTACCCCTGCTGCATCTTCACTTGTGAATGTAACAACCTCTGAAAGCATTAAAGGAAATTCTGTATTGATTGTAAGCCATTGTGAGGGGGTTAATTCAATTGTAGTGTGTGATTGTTCCATTAGGCTTATCAAGCCTAAAACCTGTTCAGAAAGTGCCTCAAAGTGGTCGTTAAAAACAATGGTGTTGCTCTGCGGTGATGGGTCTTGCCACTCAATTTTATTTTTATAAGCATAGAATAAGAAACGGCTAAACAAACCATCTTCTGCGGATGATAATAACCTGGGGGCTTGTGCAGGTGTGCCTGTTAAGGCCACCGCCAAACATGGGTCGTTTATTTCATCGTATTGGTTATCCGTTTTTCGGGTACTTGATACTGTTTCGTGGTGAAATGCTGCCCTAAGAATGGTTGAGTAATCGCCCCAATCCTGTTTTTTTGCTCCACTCATTGTATCAGCTTCTGTTTCACAAATAATGCCTTTGCCGTCATTGGCTTTTAAGTGTTCTATCATTCTTGCTTTGCTGCAATCGGCTGGAATGAATACTATTTTGAAAGGTGGCTTTTCGGGTTTTTCGGGTGCTGGCTCTCCTTTGCTCTTGGTACGTTCCAACTGTTTAAAATCAGCCATTTCATTATCATGTACTTTTTGAGCATCCCTGCTTTGCTGCAATATCTTTTGGTGGTACTTGTCTGCTAATCGCTTTGCATTTTTCAATACTCCTTTACCACTTGCTGCCGGGGCAATGATGAAAGTATATAAGTGAGGAAAAACTCTTTCCTGAAAATAAACACCAGTTACATTTGGCAAACAACCGCTAAGAATAGAAATAGCACCAGTAAAGAATACATCCCTTTTACGCTTGTCGGTAAATGCTCTTGCACCTTCTTTAAGGATATGAGGCAAAGCCTCAAATACTTCATCGGGGATTGTGGGAGTGGTTTTTAAATAATCTTCTAAAGGGTCTTCATCGGTTTGGGGTTGCAACTGCTTTGCAGTTTGCAACTTTGCAGACTTTGCAAACTGTGCAAACTCTGCGGTGTGGTGAGTGTATGCACTCCGAAATGATGCAATCATTTCTTTGCCTGGTAAATCGTAATTGGCTTGGGCATATTGCAAAGCAATATCCTCTGCAATTCCTTTACGATTACAGTTAGAGGCAAACGTGTAGATAAACTCATTTCTGTTGCCTTCTGTATAGGCTTTCTTTTGCTCTGTGAAGCGTTTGCACTCGTAAAATAGTTCTGTGATGTTGTTTACCTCAACTTGTTGAAGTTTGGATTGAGAAACGCCAAAGGCGGTTTCAAAATTCTTTTGTGTTATGGTATCAACTTTTGGCGTTACTGGTGTAGCAACTTGTTGCGGAACTTCTAATTCTGTAGGTACAGCAACTATAAATTTTTCGTTACGGATATTCTTGTACAGTTCCGGGTGATAACTCATAAAACAAAGCCTTGTTATGTCTTTGCATTTTGGGTCGGATGCTATGCCTATTTTTTCTTCATAGAATAGCTGTACTTGTTTGTAAGCAATATCATGGTGCAAAGCACCTGTATTGACTTCTACAAACACTTTTAATCCGTTACCGCTTGGGCTACGAAAGCAAAGAAAGGTGTAGGGAATAGTTGCAATGATTTTAAAGGCTGTGTCCATTTCTTCGGGTGTTAGCTTATCAAAATCTAAATGCACAAAGCCACTGTATTGCTCCAAATTTGGCAACAACCGTTTTTCTTTAAATGTAGCTGAAGGTGTGAAAGCCGGAAGCTGCTGTTTTTTTTCAGTAGCTTCTTCTGCTTTGCCCTGGGCCATTAGTGATTGGATTTCTTCAACCTCTGATTTGTATTTATCAGAAGCAATCCAGTTTGAGATTACGATTAGAGATTTGTTTTCTACCGCAACCGCAAAGTTTTTAAATATGGTAGTTGATGCCATCTTTCTTTCCTTTCAGTTGTTAAAAAAAATTACTTGCTGCGTTTGTTGCGGATAACATAATCAGTTGCCAACTGGTCAATTTCATTGGCCGCTGATTGTCGGTTGCGTTGCAACCAACTATCCAACTCGTCCCGTTTGAAGTAAAGTTTTTTGCCCTGCGGACAGAAATGGGGAATGTGCTTTGTACTGGTAAGTTTGTACAAATGTGAGGGGCTTACATCTAAGTATTTTGCTGCCTCATTAAAATTCAACACTGTTTTTTGTAACAGGTTTTGCTCGTCCAGCTTGTTAGCTATTTCGGTGAGCTTGTCTAAGATTAAATCTTCGTTTGCCATTGTATGTATTTTTTTAGTACAAGGCAAAACTGCGAAGCTGTGGAGGGGTAAAGGTTGAGTTACTTAGCACTCAATCTGCTATCTCAACCTACTCAATATTTTTTATTGCAGTTGCTTTAGAATGTTGTCAATAGTTCCCTTTTCTTTGGGATTATCTACCTTTCCTGCTGATAGGTTCTGTGCAGTTATCAATGTTCCTTTTTTGGAGTAGAAAGCCTTTGTTTTTTCAATGGCTTTCAGGGTGAGGTTGGTAAATTGCAAAGCAATTTTATCAATGATGTAGCGGAACTGTGTTGTTTCACAACCTAAGTAAATCTTTGTTGTACTGGCTTCTAAATCCCTTGAAGTAAGGACTGCAAACAAATCATCTGA
>JANYFT010000089.1 GCA_025359625.1 Ferruginibacter sp. | reverse complement strand
TCATTGTTCAAAATTAGTTATTTATTCAATTGTAATTTTTTTTGATAACAGGGTATTATTTTGTTGTATGCGCCAATGTTGCGATACTCAATTTCACGCCTTCAATTGCTGCAATCATACTGCCACAGGCTTCCAGAGTTGCACCAGTAGTTATCACATCATCTACCAATAATAAATGTTTACCCTTTAGTTTTGTTTCGTCTTTTATAATAAAACTACCTGCTACATTTTCCCATCTTTCAATGCGGTGCTTTTTTGTTTGGGTATCTGTATATCGCTGGCGAAGTACATTGTTTTTTATAACAGGAACGTTCATTACAGCAGACATTCCATCGCAGATAATAGCTGCCTGGTTGTAGCCACGTTTTCGTTCTTTATCAGGATATAACGGTAAGGGGATTAAGGCAGCTATATTATTAAAGCGGTTGCTGCTCAATAAAGTTTTGCCCATCAATTCGCCCAAATAAAAACCTATGGTTGTGTTGCCTTTATATTTAAGCTGATGGATCAGTTGTTGAATCAACGACTCCTTGGAGAAATAAAATTCACTATGAGCCGCTGCTAATGAAATTCGTCCCCAAAATATTTTTTCAATCGGGTTATTAGCATGTTGGGCAAAATTGGTTTCGGGTAAATTGGTTACGCATCTTAAACAAAGCAAATTACTTTGTTCTAAAAGATCACTTCCACATCCTGTGCATATATGCGGATAAAAGAGATGCAGGGTATCTGAAAATATTGTTTTTAATAGCGGCATTACTCTAATGTAATTGAAACAATTTTATATTCAAAGCCTTTCCCTTTTCAATTTTGGTGATCGTTAAAATAAATATTGGTACAACTCTTCTACTTTAGCTAATGGTATTACTTCAATGCCAGCTTGACCGGAAGAGGAGCTGGATTTTATTTTACCTAACGACTTTGCATTGTATTTACTTACAATTATTTTTTCAAAGCCCAGTTTTTCTGCTTCAGCAATCCGTTGTTCAATTCTGTTGACTGCTCTTATCTCACCACTTAGTCCAACTTCACCTGCAAAACAATAATGCTGATTAATTGGGATATCTTCATAACTGCTCAACAATGCACAAACAATGGCCAGGTCAATTGAAGGGTCTTCTACTTTTATCCCTCCTGCAATATTCACAAACACATCTTTTACGCCAAAATGAAAGCCACCACGTTTTTCAAGCACGGCCAGTAATAGTTGTAACCTGCGCAGGTCGAATCCGCTTACAGTGCGTTGAGGAGTGCCATATACACTTTGTGTTACTAATGCCTGTCCTTCTATTAATAAAGGCCGTATGCCTTCAATAGTAGCGGCAATGGCAATGCCACTTAGCTGTTCTTCTTTTTGTGTAATGAGAATTTCAGAAGGATTACTTACAGCCCTCATGCCTTCGCCGGTCATTTCGTATATACCCAGTTCGGAAGTAGAACCAAAACGGTTTTTTAAAGTTCTTAAAATGCGGTAAGCGTAATGACGGTCCCCCTCAAACTGCAGCACCGTATCTACCATATGCTCTAATATTTTCGGGCCGGCAATATTGCCATCTTTGGTGATATGCCCAATTAAAAAAACTGGCGTGTTTGTTTCTTTGGCAAAGCGTTGTAATTCGGCTGCACATTCCCTTATTTGGCTCACACTGCCGGGGCCGCTCTCTACAAAAGGTGACTGCAATGTTTGTATACTATCTACAATCACCAATTGAGGTTTTAATTTTTTTATTTCCTGGAAGATGGTTTGGGTGTTGGTTTCCGTAAGCAAATAAAAATTATCACTTTTAATCCCAACACGATCAGCCCGCATTTTTATTTGTTGCTCACTTTCTTCACCACTTATATATAAGGTAATCACGTCCTTTAGTTGCAAACCAATTTGCAAAAACAAAGTAGATTTTCCAATTCCCGGTTCTCCTGCCACCAGTACAATACTTCCCATAACAATGCCACCACCTAAAACACGGTTTACTTCTGCATCTGTTGTAACAATTCTTTTTTCTTCTGCACTGCTTACATTATTGATCGAAATGGTCTTTAATTTTCCAACGCCATTGTATTCTTTCCATTCATTGATTTCTTTTTTATCATTGCCTTTTACAATAACCTCTTCAACAAACGTATTCCAGTTATTACAGGAAGGACATTTACCCGCCCACTTGGCACTTTCATATCCACAATTTTGGCAAAAAAATCCTGACTTGGTCTTACTCATTTTGTAAAAGTAAAAAGGAAAATTTTAGTACAATTTATTTTTTGATTTTGAGAGAATTTATTCAAACCATAATGCTTGGATCTTTTTTAAAAGTAATGATCACAATAAATATTTAGTGAAGGAAGTTAAAACGAATTTTTTATTAAAGAAGGGCAGATGAAATAAAGAAGTATTACTGCAAAGTAAAAGGGTTAGCATTTCTGCTAACCCTTTGTACTTACTAACCCATTAAATTCTATTGCTAAATTACAAATTGCAGACACATAAAAAAATAAATCTTTTGGGATGTTAATAAGTTTTTAAGCATTAACCAAATAACCAAACGTAGGGTAGTAGATAAGTATAAACTTGACTATCAATAATTTACAACCTATTTTTTATCATTTACTAACCCTTATCCATAGCCTAAAAATAAAATTAAAACAATTAATTAATTTGGTTTATAAAATAAACTACTTTATGTTTGTGATATAATTTAATTGCATGAAACAACTACTATTTTTTATATTACTGGTAGCTTTTTTTGATAGTAAAGCACAGGTTATTATATCAGGACGTATTACGGATAATAAGAATAAAGTTTTGTTTGGCGTAAGCATAGTTTTAAAAAATACATATGATGGGGCAACAACTGATTCTTTGGGCAAATATTCTTTTACTACAACAGAAAAAGGAGATCAACTTTTGGAAGCCAGTATTTCGGGGTACAATGCGGTAGCGCAAAAAATAACAATTGGTTCCCTGTCTATCAAGCAAGACCTCGCTTTAAAAGAACAGATTACTGAATTAAAAGCGGTAGTAATTTCTGCAGGTTCCTTCGAAGCCAGTGACAAAAATAAGGGCGCTATATTAAGCGATATTGATATTGTGACTACCCCAAGCGCTAATGGCGATATTACCAGTGCCTTTAAATCTTTGCCTGGCACTCAGCAGGTAGGTGAAAGTGAAGGGCTGTTTGTAAGAGGCGGTACAGCTACAGAAAGTAAAATCTATATGGATGGCAATCTGGTAAACAATTTCTTTTTCAGCAGTACACCTGGAATTGCTACCAGGGGACGTTTTAATCCCTTTTTATTTAAGGGCACAGTTTTTAGCACGGGAGGCTACTCCGCCTTATACGGGCAGGCACTTTCCTCCGCACTAATTTTAGAAAGCAAAGACCTGCCTGAAAAAACAGAAGCAGACGTAAGTATTTCCGTTGTGGGTGTTGGCGGCGGTATCCAGCATTTGGCAAAAGATAAAAAATCATCCTGGGGTGTATCCTTCAATTACACCAATTTATGGCTGGCTTTTAATGTGATTAAGCAAAAGCAGGATTTTTTTCTGGTGCCACTTGCTAAACAGGGCGATGTCAATTTTAGAATTAAAACAAAGAATGGGGGTTTTATAAAATATTATGGTTACTTGAGTACCAATAAAACCGGCTATCGGTCTGCAGACATTGATTCACTTGTTTTAAAAGATGCTTTTTCTATTGATAATATCAACACTTATCAAAACATCAATTGGAAAGACAGAATTGGTAATGGCTGGAGAATTAATACTGGCATTAGCTTTAGTACCAATAAAGATAATATCAGCAATGAGGTACAGGATGCCGGAAACGAAAAATTTACTGGTAATAACCCATTGTATTCCTATAAAAACTTTGATCTTGTCAATAAAGCAAAATATGCGCAGGCAAGAGTGGTCTTTGAAAAAAAGTTTAAGGGGCTCAATGCCATTCGCTTTGGTAGTGATTATTTTTATAGCAATGAAAAAACATTCTATACCTTATATGATGGTACAAAATTTACCCAGCAGGTAAATGATCATCTGGTCGCAGCATTTGCAGAAACAGATATTTATTTAACCAATAATTTAGCTACCAAAATTGGCACCCGTTTAGAACATTCGGCCATCATCAATAAATGGAATATTGCCCCAAGAATTTCGCTGGCTTACAAAGTAGCTGAAAATAGCCAGGCATCTTTTGCTTATGGTATCTTTTATCAAAACCCTGAAAGAAAATATTTACCTGCACTGGCAGCGATAGATTATTCTAAAGCAGCCCATTATATATTTCAGTATACCAAACAAACAAAAGACTATACTCTAAGAACCGAAGTATTCTACAAAAAATATGATAAATTGTATAAAACAGATAGCAGCTTTAATGGTCGTGAAGTAGTAGCAAATAACAATGGTTATGGAGATGCAAAGGGAATTGAATTTTTTTGGCGGGATAAAAAAACGATCAAAAATGTTGATTACTGGATCTCTTATTCTTACCTCAATACCAAAAGAGATTTCCTGAATTATCCTTCCGCAATTCAACCTTCTTTTGCAGCAACACATACGGCTGCGTTTGTATTTAAGCGGTTCTTTTTACCAATAAAAACGCAGTTCAACCTTAGTTATAATTTTGCCACAGGCAGGCCTTATTATCGTATTGCCAAAGATGCGCAGTATAAATATGTCATTACAGATGCAGGAAAGACGATCAATTATAACAGCATGAGTTTTAGTGTAAATTATCTTCCCAATATTGGTAATAAAAATACCAAAACCTTTGCTGTGTGGGTATTGGGGGTATCCAATGTATTAGGCCAAAACCAGGTTTATAATTATAATTATAACAACAATGGCAGCCGAAAAGAAGCGATAACACCGCCAGCTAAAAGGTTTGTATTTATAGGTTGTTTTCTGAGTTTTGGTATTGACAGAACACAGGATGCTATTAATAATAATTTATAAACAGATCGGAAAAAATTGAAAATGCAGAAAAGCAGCATTCGTTATAAAAGATCATCACTTTTAGAAATTGCACATAATTGGGTATTTTAATAAATTAATTCATCATTCATCAAATCAAAAAAAAATGAAAAAATTATTTCTTTCAACAGTCTTGTTTCTTTCAACAATAGTTGTGTTTGCACAAAGCGAAAAATTTACAGATGCCATGAAAAAAAACCTTGCAGCAATGGATAGCAGTTTTAAAAATCCTGCAAACCTGTTAATTGTTTCCAATAATTTTGAACGAATTGCTGCTGCAGAAAAAAATCAATGGCTTCCATATTACTACGCCGCTTTTTGCCAGGTGAATTATGGATTTTTAGGACAGGATAAAAGTAAAACAGATGGGTACGCAGATAAGGCCACCCTGTTAATTTCAAAAGCAGATTCTTTATCCCCCAATAATTCTGAAATCTCCTGCATTAAAAGTATGATTGCCAGTTGCCACATGATGGTAGATCCAATGCAAAGATGGCAGGAGTATGGTCAGGAAAGCAGCAGTAATATGGATGCAGCTATGCAACAAGACCACAACAATCCCCGCCCATATTTTTTAAAAGGGCAGGGGTTAAAATATACACCAGAGCAATTTGGTGGAGGCTGCGCAACGGCTAAACCTCAGTTACAAACAGCATTGGATAAATACGCTACGTTTAAACCTGCAAGCGAAATAAGTCCAAATTGGGGTAAAGAAAGGGTAGAAACGTTGATTAAAGAATGTAATTAGGCCATTGTTATTTTGGTTTTCTGTTTTCAATAGTTGAAAGCAGAACCATACACTAAAAGCAGAAAACTAAAATTATGCAACAGGAAAATTTTTCTCCGCAGCAAAGTATTGATTTAATTCAAAGTATGATCCTCAAAACAAAAAACACTGTGGCCGACAGCAGTGTTTTTTTTCTGTTATGGGGCTGGGTAGTTTTTATTGCCTGTTTGCTTCAATATTTTTTAAAAAACATTGTACATTATCAATATCATTATTATGCCTGGCTGATGATTATAATTGGTATTGCCGGTTCTGTTTATTTGGGTAGCCAGCAGGATAAAAAGACAAAAGTGAAAACCTATATAGATGAAAGCATTGATCATTTATGGATGAGTATCGGCATAACTTACTTGGCATTGGGGTTAATTTTCGCAAAAATTGGGTATGAAAATGCCTTTACATTTTATATATTGCTTTATGGGATAGGTTGCTTTGTTACCGGAAGATTGATAAAATTTACGCCGTTGGTATGGGGAGGAATTGGAGCATGGCTATTGGCGATTTTATCAGCCTACTTAGATTATGATAGCAATATATTAATCACAGCAGTCTCCATTTTAATAAGCTATATTATTCCAGGGTATTTGTTGCGTATGAAATATAAAAAAATAACTACTAATTAATTGGTGGAATAAATCTCAAAAGAAACAAAAAGCCAATGTTTAATGAGCTGGATCCCATATTGCACTCACAGTTGCGTTTAGCAGTAATGAGTTTACTGATTAGTGTTAAGGAAGCAGAGTTTACTTTTTTGAAAGAAAAAACAAACGCTACTGCAGGTAATCTAAGTGTGCAGATAAATAAGCTAAAAGAAGCAGGGTATATTGAAGTAATAAAACAATTCAGTAATAATTATCCGCAAACAATCTGTAAGGTCACAAAGGCAGGCATTGATGCTTTTGAGATTTATGTAAAGGCTTTACAGACATATATGCATCCCAATAATTCCGGGCAATAAAAAAGCCCTTCTTTTTAAAGAAGAGCATTTTGTTTGTGCTTGGTTATCAAATAATTATTTCCAAATCATAAATGAGGAAGTGTAAGTTTCGGAATTGCTGATTAATTGTATAGTATAAGTGCCATCATTTAAAGTATGGAAATTGTCAATATTGATATTGTTATTTCCTTCGGCTATTTGTGTATCCTGGTGCAAAACCTTTTTGCCGCTTTCGTCCAATACTATAATTTTTGCAGCAGCGGCTTTGTCTGTTTTAAAAATGATTTTTACATCTTGTGTAGCAGCATTAGGCATGATAGTTATTCCCTTTTTGATGTCACTATGAGGTATGTTACCTGTTGTTGAAGAAGTAGCATTATTAGTAAGCAGCCTGTTTGCTTTAGCGTTGTAAACATTTGTGCCTAATTGAGTGGCTACATCTAAATTTCCCTGGGCGTTAGTTGAAATTATTGCAAATGATAAAAATAAAGTAGTTAAAATTGATTTCATCTTGTGTGTATTTTGAGATAAGTAATAAGCTAAATGAATAAATAATTCAGGTAGTTAATACACAGCAAATTGGGTATAAATATGTAATTCTGTAGGATTGGGAATTCGGAAAAAAGATAGTAGGTGTGGTTATTGTGAGATTGTGCGGTAAGCAACTTTCTTAAGACAAAAGTAATGCTTTATTTTACATAAACAAATTTTTGAAAAATTAAATTTAAAAGGCACCTTCATCTTGCCGAACAATTTGTTCAACTATCCGTTTTACGTTTAATAATAATAAAGGATTATGGCATTGATCATTGAGGTGAATCATCTTTCCAAAAAATTTAGTGATACTTACGCAGTAAATGATCTGTCATTTACTGTTAATGAAGGCGACATATATGGTTTCCTTGGCCAGAATGGTGCAGGTAAATCAACCACTATAAGAATGTTACTAACCCTTATAAAACCTACCAGCGGAGAGATTAATTTATTTGAAAAAAAATTGTCTGCACACCGGTCAGAAATTTTAAAACAGGTAGGTGCCGTCATTGAAAAACCTGATCTTTATAAATATTTATCTGCCTATGATAATCTTTCCATATTTGCCAAAATGAGCGGTATTAAAGTAAGCCAAAAATTATTGATGCAGCAACTGCAAATGGTTGGGCTGGAAGAGCGGGCAAAAGATAATGTAAGAACTTTTAGCCAGGGAATGAAACAGCGTTTAGGTATAGCTGTTGCGCTGGTACACAATCCGGCATTGATCATCCTGGATGAGCCCACTAATGGATTAGATCCACAGGGAATAGCAGACATGCGTAACCTTATTTTACGGCTTAGCAGGGAATTGGGCAAAACGATATTGATATCTTCTCATTTGTTAAGCGAAATAGAACTAATTGCCAACCGCATGATTATAATACACAAAGGCAATAAAATGGTGGAAGGAAATGTTGCTGCTTTATTGGATCCAGCACATACACTGATTGAAATTGATACCCTTGATAATGCGGGTGCAAAACAATTATTACTGCAATCTAAATGGGCTCTTTTTATACAAAAAAAAATTCAGTTGCAGTTGATGATGAATAAAACAGAAGTGCCACAACTTATAATTGACCTTGTTGCCATGGGAGTGCAACTACTCTCTGTAAACTCAAGCCATTCCCTTGAAAATTATTTTTTATCACTTACAACCCAATCCGGACATGTGGAAGCTTTTGCAAATTGAGCTGTTTAAAATATCCAAAAGACCAAGAACTTATATTGCATTTGTAGCTGTAGCTGCCATTGTATTTATTTTTCAATTTGCGTTTAAGGCAGATGGCCAAAGCTATATGGACCTGATGCTGCAAAGTGTAAAAGATACCTTTACTTTCGATCGGGTACAAGCGATCAATGGCTACTTTATGTGTTACATAATATTGAATACCTTGTTGATTCAGGTACCCATATTAATTGCTTTGATTGCAGCCGATTCCATATCAGGCGAAGCCAATATGGGTACGCTCAGGCTGCTGATATCAAAGCCCATTAGTCGTACACAAATTATATTGGTGAAATTTGCTGCTGCAACTATTTTTACTATTTTTTTATTGTTATGGATGGCAATTACGGCCTTGTTTTTAAGCCTGTTTATATTTGGCGCAGGCGATATGCTCGTTTTCAGATCTAAAGGAGATGAATCGCAGATATTGCTGATTACCCGTGATGATATTATGTGGCGTTATTCTGCTGCTTTTGCTTATGCAACTGTTGCCCTCACTGTAATTGCTGCCTTGTCTTTACTGCTGTCTATCTTTGCAGAAAATTCCATTGGCCCAATCATTGCCACTGTTTGTATTGTTATTGTATGCACTATTATTTCAAACATCAATGTACCCATTATTGATAAAAATGTAAAGCCATACCTCTTTACATCTTACCTGGTTGGGTGGAAAGGATTTTTTTATATAGGTACCGATATGGATGGAAAAACAATTAAAGGCAGTCTTGAAAACTGGCCAGCCATCAGAAAAAGCTTGCTTATATTAATAGCCCACATTTTTATATTGATAACCGCTTCGGTTGTGGTTTTTAAAAAGAAAGATATTCTATCCTAAAAAAATTAAAATGATCAGATCAGTTAAACTTATACAATTGTTGATTGCAGTGATACCTGCTTTTACAATAAACGCACAGGATGTAAATACATTAATTACAAAAGTAAAAGGCAATATTGACAAGGTAAATGACTACGAAGCAACAGCCCGGATGATCACCAATGTTTCGTTTTTAAAAGTGCCGGATGCAGATGTAAAAGTGTATTTTAAAAAGCCTAACAAATTGAAAATAAAAAATGAAAAAGGGATTTCATTTGTACCCAAAGGTGCTGTAAGCATCAATCTGAATAATATTTTAAGTGGCAGTAAATACACAGCTATAGATGCAGGTACTGATGAAATTGGTAATACAACTGTACGGGTGGTTAAATTATTGCCGGAAGATGATAATGCAGATGTAGTATTATCTACTGTGTATATTGATGAAGCAGCACTTGTAATAAGAAGGGCAAAAACCACTACCAGGGCCAATGGCAGTTATGAGTTAGAAATGAGTTACGGAAAATATGCTGCTTTTGGTTTACCAGATAAAATTGTTTTTTCTTTTGATACCAAAGATTATAAATTACCAAAGGGAGTAACATTTGACTTTGATGATGGAACACAAAATAATAGATCAGCAGCAGATAAAGCCAAGAGCAGAAATGGCAAAGCAGAAATAACTTTTAGTTCTTACCTCATTAATAAAGGAGTAAAGGAGGACGTCTTTAAATAGCATAAAATAAATAAAAATCCACGGCCTGAAAAATCAGACATCATAAAATCCGAGATCAGACATTCCACTTTATTCTTCAGTAATTTTTTCATCTCTGGCATTGGCTACAAATGCAGCACTCATTTTCTTTAAAGGGTTTTTACGCTGGTCTGCATATTCTTTCCGGGCATTGATGATGTCTACACATTTAAAAATAGCTTCCCTGAAAGAGGCTTCATCTGCTTTGTTTTTGCCTGCAATATCAAATGCCACACCATGGTCAGGCGATGTGCGTATGCCATCAAGACCGGCGGTGTAGTTAACACCTTCACCGGTTGCCAGCGATTTAAAAGGGATCAAACCCTGGTCGTGGTACATGGCCAAAACCGCATCAAATTTTTCATATTGCCCTCTTGCAAAAAAAGCATCTGCCGAATAAGGGCCAAAGCAAAAAATATCTTTATGCTTTGCTTCTTTAATAGCAGGCCTGATGACTTCTTCTTCTTCCTTGCCCACCAGTCCTTCATCACCTGCATGGGGATTTAAACCCAATACAGCAATTTTAGGCTTATCAATTCCAAAGTCTTTTTTTAATGAATTGTTGATTATTTGCAATTTGCTTAGGATAGCTTCCTTTGTAATTAATGGTGCAATATCTTTTACTGCCACATGTTCAGTAACTAAAGCTACCCTCATATTTTCGGCCACCATAAACATGCCTACATCAGCCACTCCAAATAAATTTTTCAAATAAGGGGTATGCCCGGTAAAATTAAACTCTTCCGATTGTGTATTTTTTTTGTGAATCGGTGCTGTGACAAGGCCGTCTATTTTACCATCTTTTAAAGCCTCCGCAGCAATAACCAAACTTTGCACTGCATACTTTCCGCCTGCGGCAGTTAGCTGGCCAGGAGTAACGGCTACTTCATCTTCCCAGCAATTGTAAAGGTTTACCTGTTTATGATTTACACGGGTAGCATCTTTAACACTGGAGAAATTAAAATTTATTTCAGGTAAACCCTTACGGTAAAAATTAAGCACTTTATTATTAGCAAATATAACTGGGGTACATATTTCAAGCAGCCGGGCATCGCCTACGGTTTTTATGATCAGTTCTAAACCAATACCATTAATATCGCCACAGGTTAAACCAATTACTGGTTTATTTTCATTTATCATATCAACAAAAAATTAAGTTGTAAAAATACAACATTGTGCAATACATAGTTTGTAGCCACTTCATGGCATTATCTGTATTTTTACAGCATTACATACAATCAGTAACATTGCACATGTTTAAAATAAAAAAATCATTAGGGCAACATTTTTTAAAAGATGAACTTATCATTCAGAAAATTATTGAAGCACTAAAAGAAGATGAGTTTAACAATTTGCTTGAAGTTGGCCCTGGAGGTGGTGCATTAACCAAACACTTGGTGCAGTTGCCCGGCATTAATTTTAAAGCAGTAGAACTGGATGATGAAAAAACGGCTTATCTTAAAAAAGCATATCCCGTTTTAAACGATCATATCATTAGCCAGAGCTTTTTAGATATTGAAGAACCCTTTGAAGAACCCTTTACCGTGATTGGTAATTTTCCTTATAATATTTCAACACAAATTTTATTTAAGGTATTGGATTGGAAAGATAAAGTGCCTGTGGTGATTGGCATGTTTCAAAAAGAAGTAGCGCAACGTGCTGCTTCAAAAGAGGGTAATAAAGTGTATGGTGTGTTGAGTGTTTTGATACAGGCTTTTTACGAAGTGGAATATTTGTTTGACGTAAGCAACCAAAGTTTTAATCCGCCACCAAAAGTACAAAGTGGCGTAATAAAGCTAAAAAGAAAGACTACCACACTTAATGTAAAAAGTGACCGGGCTTTTAAAGTGCTGGTAAAAACAGCATTTAACCAACGCCGTAAAACATTGCGCAATGCGGTAAAAAGTTTGTTTACTACAGAGGTTTTACTGGATGAAATTTTTAATAAACGTGCAGAGGCTTTAAGCGTAGAAGATTTTGCCGCACTAACATTTAAAATGAGCTGAAATAATTAAATATGCCTATCCTGCATTTTTTAGTAATGAGGGCCCTGATTTTTACTTCAAAGAAGGAGTATAAAGTGTAATCATATTGGTTAAAATGAATGGGAGTAAGTAACTGCATATATTTCTTCTGATCTTTTAAAAGAAATAGTAAGTTCAAAACCTGCAATCAGAAAAGAAGGCAACTGTTATTTTTCGATCTCTTTGTATGTATTTTTACACTATGGTTAGTTAGTCACTTTCAACAATAAAAATTCCTTGATGCAATACCTTTTAATTAAGTTTCCCCCGGTTAGAATTTAAATAGCAAAGTGATGTTGGGTTTTACGATTTGGTTGATAAAGTAGCCGGACTATAAATTTGTCAACGCATCTTTTAATGCTTAAATGTTGTATCAATTATGAACTTTGTATCAAAAAATAAAATACGTATTGTAACCGCCGCAGCCCTGTTTGACGGACACGATGCCGCCATCAATATAATGCGCCGTATTCTGCAAAGCAAGGGCGCAGAAATAATTCACCTGGGTCATAACAGGAGCGTACATGAAATTGTGGAATGTGCCATTGAAGAAGATGTGCACGGCATTGCCATTACAAGTTATCAGGGAGGCCATGTAGAGTTTTTTAAATACATGAAAGATCTGCTGAACGAAAATGATTGCGGCCACATAAAAATATTTGGCGGTGGCGGCGGAACAATTTTGCCAGGAGAAATTAAGGAATTGCACAACTATGGCATCACCAGGATATATAGTCCCGATGATGGAAGGCAGATGGGCTTGGAAGGTATGATTGAGGATGTAATAAATAAATGCAGCGAAACCTTCCTGTTCCCAGAAGTTGAAGTCTTTGAAACCCCTGCTTCAGATAGTTTTGCGTTAGGAGAAAATCGGGATATTAAAAAAGTTGCCAGGGCAATTACACTTACAGAAAACGGCAAAAATATTACAGGATATATTAACAATCTAAAAGAAAACAGCCCGAAAATTTTAATGCATAAGTGCCCCGTTCTCGGCATCACCGGCACAGGCGGTGCTGGTAAATCATCTGTCACAGATGAAATTGTACGCCGTTTTTTAAATGCCTATACAGATAAAACCATCGCTGTAATTTCAGTTGATCCATCCAAGAAAAAAACGGGTGGTGCATTATTAGGAGATCGTATTCGCATGAATTCGATTTCTTCACCAAGGGCATATATGCGTAGCCTTGCCACCAGGGAAAGTGATAAAGCATTGAGCAAATATGTACGGGAAGCTATTGAAATCTGCAAGGCAGCAGGATATGATTTTATAATTGTAGAAAGTGCCGGTGTGGGGCAAAGTGATGCGTCTATTTTGGAGTATGTAGATATCAGCATGTATGTGATGACACCAGAATATGGAGCCCCGTCACAACTGGAAAAAATAAATATGCTGGATTATGCCGATGTGATTTGCATCAATAAATTTGATAAGACCGGTGCATTGGATGCCCTGCATGATGTACGCAAACAATACAAACGCAGCCACGGTTTATGGAATACCAAAGACGAAGAACTGCCCATTGCAAGAACCATTGCCGCACAGTTTAATGATGCCGGCATAAACGAATTGTTTGAGAGATTGATGGAAAAAATAGCAGAGAAAACAAGTGTTCAATTCAATGGCGAAATTGAGCACCAAGCACATGTAAAAAATACAGTAAGTCAATCAACTATCATTCCGCCAAAGCGGGTAAGGTACCTGGCAGAAATTGCAGAAACCATTACAGCATATAACACATGGACAGACGAACAGGCTGCTATTGCCACTAAACTATATCAATTAGATGGCGTAATAAAAATGATGAATGAAGAAAAATGAAAACACCTGTAAAAAAATATAACCAATGGCTGGGTGAATTAAAAAGCAATATTCATCAAAGCCGGTTGCAAACTGCATTGAAGGTAAACAATGATATGCTGATACTGTATTGGTATATCGGGAAGCAAATAGCAGATAAAATTGAAGCAGAAGGATGGGGAACAAAAGTGATAGGGCAGTTATCAGATGATTTGCAAAAGGAGTTTCCTGACATGCAGGGCTTTTCAATAAGAAGCCTGAAGTACATGCAAAAATATGCAGTGTCATATCCTGATTTGCTAATTGTGCAACAGCCTGTTGCACAATTGGCAAAAAATAAAAAGGTTTCAGTTATTACACAGCAGCCTGCTGCGGTTATTAAAAAGGGCGATACAAAAATAAGCCGCCCGCAACCTGTTGGCCAACTAATAAAAATTGCGGAGAGTTCAATTGTGCAACAGCCTGTTGCACAATTCAGCAATAAGATATATTATCTCTCAAACCCAGTGCTGATCAATATTCCATGGGGGCATCATGTTACTTTGATGGATAAGATAAATAACTATGAAGAACGCTTTTGGTACATCAATAAAACCATCGAAAATAATTGGAGCCGTGCCGTATTGCAATACCAGATAGATACAGACTTATACCTGCGGCAGCATAAAACAAAAAAGGCTTCCAACTTTCATTTAACATTACCAAAGCCGCAGGCCGACCTGGCTAACCAGATTTTGAAAGACCCTTATATTTTCAGGTTTCCTCAAATGGGCGAACATGTAAGTGAAAGGGAACTGGAAGATCATCTTATTAAACACATCCAGGAATTTATTATGGAGTTGGGCGCAGGCTTCGCATTTGTTGGAAGGCAGGTAAAATTAATGACAGGGAAAAAAGAACATTTTGTCGACCTGTTGTTTTATCATTTGTATTTGCGGAGTTTTATTGTGATCGATTTAAAAATGGATGAATTTGAAATGGCCCATAGCGGTAAGATGAACGGCTACCTTAACATGGTAAATAAACAATTGCGGCAGCAACATGATAATCCATCCGTGGGTATTATTTTATGTGGCGGAAAAGATAATGTAGAAGTAGATTATGCACTAACCAATATCAATCATCCTATTGGTGTAAGTGAATATACCTTCAGCAAATCGTTGCCCAAAAACTTTAAAGATAAACTCCCCTCTGCAAAGCAACTGCAGGATGAAGTAAACCGGTTTCTTAAAAAAATAAATCTGAAAACAACCGGATCTGCTAAACGAAAATAACTGCCTGGTGTATGCAAATAAACGAACTGAAAAAAAAATACGATCAACTGAAAAAGCAATTGCATCCTGATGCTAAAAAATTGATGGAGCAATGGGCTGCCATATTGAAACAATATGAAAGTGATTTTTTTGAATTTGATGTAAGGGGCAAAAAAATAAAACAAGAGTTAACTTACCAATCATTAAGCGGCACAAAAATAAGTAAAGTGTATTTACCCAAATACAAAGATTGGGGAGATATACTTAAGTGGCAGTTGCAGGAAAATGTACCGGGAGAATTTCCATTTACCGCTGGCGTGTTCCCTTTAAAAAGAGAAGGCGAGGATCCAACAAGAATGTTTGCAGGCGAAGGTGGCCCTGAAAGAACCAACAGGCGGTTCCATTATGTTAGCCTTGGCCAGCCTGCAAAGCGCCTCAGCACTGCATTTGACAGTGTTACACTGTATGGCGAAGATCCGGCTCACCGGCCTGATATTTATGGTAAGGTTGGCAACAGCGGTGTAAGCATTGCTACCGTAGATGATGCAAAAAAGTTGTACAGCGGGTTCGATTTGTGCGATGCTAAAACTTCTGTTAGCATGACCATCAATGGCCCTGCACCCATGTTGCTGGCATTTTTTATGAATGCTGCTATTGATCAACAATGCGAAAAATATATCATTGAAAATAATTTAAGGGAAGAAGTAAATAAACTGATTGAAAGTAAATATGAAATTGAAAAATTACCCAAATACATTAGTGAAGATGGCAACGCAATACATCATACCCTATTACAAAAAATTGCATCCACTTCTAATAATGCAAATGATGTAACAAATGTAGTAGAATCTGAGAACTCTCTTTCGGGGGGCGGGGGGGCTGGTTATTTGCCAGAAGGCAACGATGGTTTAGGCCTGCGCTTACTTGGTTTAAGCGGGGAAGATGTTTTGCCAAAAGAAGTGTATGAAAAAATAAAAGCGCATGCTTTGGCAACCGTAAGAGGAACGGTGCAGGCGGATATTTTAAAAGAAGACCAGGCGCAGAATACCTGTATCTTTTCAACAGAGTTTGCTTTGAAATTGATGGGTGATGTGCAGGAATACTTTATAGAAAATAAAGTGCAGAATTTTTACAGTGTAAGCATCAGTGGCTATCATATTGCAGAAGCCGGTGCCAACCCCATTACCCAATTGGCTTTTACGCTGGCCAATGGTTTTACTTATGTAGAATATTATTTAAGCCGGGGTATGAACATTGATGATTTTGCACCCAACTTATCCTTCTTTTTTAGCAATGGCATGGATCCCGAATATAGTGTGATTGGCCGGGTGGCAAGAAAAATATGGGCCAAGACGATGAAATATAAATACAGAGCCAATAGCCGC
Organism: Ferruginibacter sp.; assembly: GCA_025359625.1. Lineage (GTDB taxonomy): Bacteria > Bacteroidota > Bacteroidia > Chitinophagales > Chitinophagaceae > Ferruginibacter. Next base: position 21,027 of record JANYFT010000089.1, on the reverse strand, counting down.
TCCCAAAAATTAAAATATCATATTCAAACATCTGGCCGTTCATTGCATGCGCAGGAAATTGATTTTAATGATATACGCACAACCCTACAGGCACTCTATGCCATTTATGATAATTGTAATTCGCTGCATACGAATGCTTATGATGAAGCTATCACAACGCCTACTGAAGAAAGCGTACGCAGGGCAATGGCCATCCAGTTAATTATCAACAGGGAACTGGGTACTGCAAAAAATGAAAACCCAAACCAAGGTGCTTTTTTAATAGAAGAATTAACGGACCTGGTAGAAGCTGCTGTGCTGGCTGAGTTTGAACGATTAAGTGAAAGAGGGGGCGTGCTGGGTGCAATGGAACGTATGTACCAGCGCAATAAAATCCAAGAAGAAAGTTTGTATTATGAGACGCAAAAGCATACGGGTGATTATCCTATTGTGGGGGTAAACACTTTTTTAAATAAGAATGGCAGCCCAACTATTTTGCCAACAGAAGTGATAAGAAGTACCTCAAAAGAAAAAGAGTTCCAGATAAAATCAGTAACCTTATTTCAGGAACGTCATCAACAAAAAACTGCCATGATGTTAAAACGACTACAGGATGTTGTGGTAGCAAACGGTAATTTATTTACTGAATTAATGGAGACCGTAAAGTATTGTTCGCTTGGGCAAATTACCCATACTTTATACAGTGTGGGTGGTGAGTATAGAAGAAATATGTAACTGTTGGTGGTCAGAATTTAATGCAAAATATATTATAGAGTTATTTGAAGCTGTCTAAAATTATTTTGAAAATTTACATAACGTAAAAGCTATCGCAAGTTATGGTACAAGTGTAATATTATACATGTCATATTCCGTCAAATTGTATAGTAAGTTAAAATCGGCTTTGTTGGTTTATATTTTCTGGCTCTTATTAAATAATGTGGCATTAAAAAATTTAAGCCACCTCCAGGATTTTAAGATTCCCCGTCATTCTAAATTTATTGGGTCTAATAAATTTTTTGCAGGAAATATTTTTTCTTTTTTGCAAAAATCCATTTTTTTCTTTAAATATATCTAAGTTAATTGTAATGATAACTGTCTATTTAAGTTAGCATTAGGGTTAATATATTCCCTAATTATTAGTATAATTTTCAAATTATTTTATCATTCTTACTATTTTGATAAATAAAATTAATTATTGCCAATTTCCCTAAAATTTAAAAAGTTTAAAAAAATACTAATTTTTTAACAAATATTTTGTGGGTAACGCAGCAAATCCTTCCTTTAAGTGGTCTTTATTAAAAAAATGTTAATTTCTTAAAATCTCTTTTTTATAAGAATTTAGATTTTATTTTAAAAATTTACAAACAAAAAATTTATTACACATGAGAAGATTTGCATCATTGTTCACAATGTTAATGCTCTGTGGAGTATTGGCATTGGCGCAAAACCGGGTGGTCACCGGTACAGTAATAGACGACAAAGGAAGCCCTATTGAAGGAGCATCTGTTAAATTGAAAGGCTCAAAAACGGGAGTAGCCGCAGGTGCTAACGGAATGTACCAGATTTCTGTTCCGGATGGGGCAAAATTAATTTTTAGCGGCATTGGTTTATCTACAAAGGAAATTACTGTAGGTAATAACACCATAATAAATGCCTCCTTAGTCAGAAATAATACAGAATTAGCAACGATTATTGTTACGACAGCTTTTGGTCAGACAAGGCAGGCAAAAGAACTTGGGTATGCTACTGCTAAAATAAATACTAAAGAACTAACCCAGGCAAAAGTTACAGATATTTCTACAGGATTAGCAGGTAAGGTTTCAGGATTACAGGTAAATTTAACAAGTAATGGTGTAAACCCTAATACACGTATCGTATTAAGAGGTAACAGATCACTTACTGGTAATAATCAGGCTTTGTTGGTTTTGGATGGTGTTCCAATTGATGAAGTAAATTACATAAATAAGATTAATCCAGAAGATGTGGATAATGTAACTGTATTGAAAGGTGCTGTTGCTGCTGCTATTTATGGTTCTAAAGCTTCAAATGGAGTATTGATAATCACTACCAAGCATGGCACAAAAGGCAAACCTTCTATTGTAGTAAGCAACACCACTTCTATAGAAGAGGTATCATATTTACCGGGACTGCAACAGAGGTTTGGCGGATACGGAGGTGAAAGTGCCGGGCAAGGTTTTGTAAACCCTAATGGTACTATAAACCCTGTGCCCTACGAAAATGAAAGTTACGGTCCTGCTTATGATGGCCGCAAAATATTGTTGGCAATTTCTCCGGTATTTGCAGCCGATGGCACCACAGTGGATCACTATGATTCCTTATTTACAGATTATTCTGCTAAACCAAATCAAATAAAGAATTTCTTTAAAAAAGGTATTACTAACCAATTTGATGTTAGTTTTTCTTCTGGAGATGATCATGGTACATTTTATATGGGTTTTCAGGATGTTAATATTACCGGTGTGGTACCTAAAGATAAATCACGCAGGGATAATATCAGAGTAGGTGGAACAAGAGAATACGGCCGTTTTAAAGCAGATTATAGTGTATCCTATAATCAGGCTAATATAGATGTTGCTGGTTTAAGTTATAACCAGGGAGTTGGTGGTGTTTTCACAGGCCGCCAGCTTTATTTTGAATTATTAAATACACCTTCTTATATCCCATTAAACGATTTTAAGGATCCTACCAGTAAATATGGCAACCCAAACAGCTATTTTAATGCGTATGCAACAAATCCATACTGGACAATTAATAATTCCAGAAGAAAAGCAACGAATTACGATGTGTTAGGTAATTTAAATCTTTCTTATAAAATTGCATCCTGGCTAACTGTTTCTGACAGGATAGGTGTTACACAAACCACCCAGCAATTGAAGTTCACTAGGTCTGGAATTACTTTTGAACCTTGGGCAATAGCCGATCCGCAGGGAGCGGGCAATGTACCAAGCTCTCAGCAATATTTAGCGCCGTCTTCTTATGATCAGACATTATTTGAGCAAAGGATAAACAATGATTTAATTGGTACTTTTAATAAAGATTTTGGTAATTTTTCTTTGAAGGGATTTGTAGGGTTTAATGTGGCTCAACGTTATCAACGCTTTATAGATCTTCAGGGAGATAATCTCCAGTTTCCCGGTGATTATAATATAGGAAGTGTGCTGGGGGTTCCTACTTATCATGAAAAATCATTTAAACAAAAAGAATATTCAATCTTTGAAGATGCTACTGTTGGGTATAAAAATTATTTATTCCTACATATATCAAATAGGGATGAATGGAATTCTGTATTAGACCCAAGCCAACAGCATTTTCAATATCCCGGAGCAGATCTTTCTTTTATCTTCACGCAGGCTATTAATGGTTTGAAAGACAGTAAGACACTTACTTATGGAAAAATAAGAGGTGGAATTTCAAAAGTGGCTAATATTAATTTAGGAGGTAATCCTTATGGAGCTTATTCATTAATAAATCCCTTTGTTACACCTTTAGGTTTTCCGTATGGTTCAACAGGTGGTTATAGTCAATCAAATACTTATTTAAATCCATTAATTAAACCAGAAGTAACAACCGAATATGAAGTTGGAGGCGAATTAGGTTTTCTAAATAACCGCATAAACTTATCTGGAGACTATTATTCAAGTGAAACAAAAGATCAAAGCTTAACTGCAGTTATTTCTTCAGCAACCGGATTTACACAAAAAGTTGTAAATGCTGGTCTTGTTACCAATCAGGGCATTGAACTTGATCTTAAATTAGTGCCAATAAAAACAAGAGATATTACATGGAATTTAGGCGTCACCTATTCACACTATAAAAATGTAGTAAAAGAATTACTGCCTGGTGTAGATGAGTTGGAATTGAGCGGATTTTCTAACGGTTTAGGAGGTGGTATTTATGCTATAAAAGGACGGTCTTATCCAGTGATTAAAGCAAATGATTGGGTAAGAGATTCAGCTTCAGGTAAAGTTATAGTAGACGGAATAACAGGAAGGCCTTCGGTAAATCCAGTCGCAACTGTTTTTGGTTCTACTAACCCAACTGATATTTTAGGAATTACTACCTCAATCACATTCAAAGGCTTTACTTTATCTGCTGTTGCCGATTACCGGTCAGGGAATTATTTTATGAATGAAATTGGAACAAACCTTGCTTTTGAAGGAGTTTCAAATTTTTCTGCCGAAAATGGACGGCAACGTTTTATATTTCCTAATTCTGTCGTTAGTCAGAATGGAAAATATGTTGATAATACCACAATAGCGGTAGATAATGGCGGCAATACTTCTAACCATGGTTTTTGGCCTGATTTAGTATATGGAACAAACATTGGCAGCCCTTTTGTAGTAAGCGCTGCTTTTTGGAAACTTAGAGAAGTTGGCATTACTTATGATTTCCCTGAAGCTGTTTTAAGGAGACTCAACTATATTAAAAGGTTAACTATTGGTTTGGTGGGTAGAAATATGTTAATGGTTAGACCCAAAGCTAATCAGTATACTGATCCCGAATTTAATTCCAATAATGGCAATGCTGTTGGTAGAACTAATGAATCGCAAACGCCACCCACCAGGATTTTTGGAGCTAATCTAACCGTCACTTTTTAAGATACTGACAATAATAATTACAAGAATTTAAAATACGAATTATGAAAAAAACAATGATATTATTTTTTATAACCATGGTTTTTGCTCTTGGTTGTAAAAAGTCTTTTCTGGATGTTAATCAGAATCCAAATCAACCTACTTCGGTAACACCCAACGTAGTTTTATCTGCGGCGTTAGATGGATCAGCTCATGATATAGGGAACGATTATTTGAAAGTAAATAATTTGATGGGATTTTGGTCCAGAAGCGGAAACTATGTATCTGACGGTGAAACTGAAAGCTATGCGATACCAAATAACTATACCGATGTTGAATGGGGCAGAATGTATAATACACTGAACAGGTATGATTATATAGAGAAACAAGGTAAACTGAATGGCTTGCCATTTTATGTGGGTGTTGGTAAAACTATGAAAGCCTTGCATTTTTCTACACTCGTAGATATTTATAACGATGTGCCCTATTCTGAAGCTTTCGATGTGGCTGGAAAAGTTCAGCCAAAATATGATAAAGGACAGGATATTTATAATGACTTGGTTAAACAGTTAGATAGCGCCGTAACTTATTTTGATGCAGCAAAAAAGTTTTATACGTCTCAAGCTGCTACAGTAAGTAAAACGGACGATCAATATGATATTATGTTTGGTCGGGGAACCGGATCAACTCCCAGTATTCGTTTGGACAAATGGGTAAAGTTTGCCAATACAGTTAAATTAAAAATTTTGCTGCATGAATACAAGGCAATTGATGATGCTTATAGAACCAGCGAAATAGCTAAGATTACCGCAAACGGCAGAGGTTTTATGGGGGCTAAATTAACGGCTTCTGTAAATCCTAAATATGCTGCTTCCGCAGATCAAATTAGCCCTTTTGTTGCTAATTTTCAAACCTCAACCGGCAATCCTACTAATAATGCTGCTTACTATAGGGCAAATACTTACGCAATAGATTTTTACAAAAGTACAGGTGATGAGAGACAAATTTCTTATTATGTTCCTTTAACTGGTACAACTGTAGCTGGTAATTTCGATGGTGATCCCAATGCTGTTGTAAACACAAAAAGTTCAGCCATTGGTGGTGGATTTGGAGGAACAGTAAAATCAGCTTCGCAAGATCAATTGATTATGTCAGATTTTGAAAGCCTGTTCATTCAGGCAGAAGCTGCACAGCGGGGATGGATAACTGGTAATGCTCAGTCACTTTACGAATCTGCCGTTACGCAAAATTTTATTTATTTGGATCCAAATAAAGATGTTGCTGTTGATGCTGATGATGCAGCTTTTTATTTAACTGGAACAGATGGGCTTCTTTCAGCAGTTACTTCACCCGAATATGTAAATTGGGATGCTGCAACTGATAAAATTCAACTTATAATTACTCAAAAGTGGGCTGCATTAAACAGCGTAAATTGGGTAGAGGCATGGACTGATTACAGAAGGACTGGTTTTCCAACATCAGATATTTTGGGGCTTTCAAAAGCAGCTAATCATGTAGGACCTACAATTCCAATCAGGTATTTATACCCTCAAACTGAATTAAATACAAATGCATCTAATGTGCCTACACAAACAACTTCAGACTTGTTTAATACGCCCATTTTTTGGGATAAGTAATTAAAGGAAACAATAATAAAATAATTGCTCACTGAAAATTTAGTAATAATGAAAAGAAATAAAATTTTTATAAAAACGGGAAGCACTTTTTATATAGTGCTAATAATGATATCTTTTTGTTTTCTTACATCCTGTCTCAAAGACAGGAAAGGAACAGAAAGTTATGCCCACAGTCCGGCTTTGGTTGGTTTTCAATACAAGGGCTTTGGTCAGGTACCTATTATAGCCTCTGTGTTTGGTACTGCGCAAGATACCGCTAGTGTAGAAGTAACCTTGTCTGTAGCAAGTATAACCTTAAATAGTCCGGTCACTTTAACTGTTGTTCCTTATTCCGCAGGTTTGGATAGTTTTAATGCGGCTCAAACACCAGTTGTTGCATATAAGCAATTGGACCCTTCCTTATATACTGTTCAGGATGCAGGTAAAATAACCATTAACCCAGGACAGCAGTTTGTTAGTTTCAGGGTAAATTTTGCTGGGGATAAAGTTGACTTTACAAAGAAAAACGGACTCGCATTTAAAATTAATGATGCTCAGGGCGCCACGATAGCAAGCAATTTAAATACGGCTGTTATTTTACTTACTTTAAGAAGCGTATTTCAGGGAAATTATCATGTTAGTGGTATAAGAGTTCATCCCACTTTAGGACCGTTTCCTTTTGACTATGATGCAGATTTAAATACTGTAAATGCTACCACTGTAACCGGTAATATATTAGCCGATTTAGGTGAGGGATTAACCATTACAATTAACCCTGATAACAGTCTTGTTTTGGTGGGAGAATCCCGTGCTGTATTTCCACAGGCGGGTAAGGTAAATAAATATGATCCTGCAACTAAAACAATCACATTAAACTATTTTTATAATACTGGTGCACCACGTTTAATTAACGAAACCATTGTGTTGAATTAGTTAGTTAAATTATTGATAATAAAAAAGCCTCAAACTTAATTTGGGGCTTTTTATTTATTTTAATATCTTTTCAAATAGCTAATTTTATTTTCGTGATCTGCTTGTTCTAAAAATTATTATAAATATAAAATATGTACGGTGAAAAAAATCAATTTTTTCCTTTTGTTGCTTACAACATTTCAAATTGCAATTGCGCAAACTATTACAGTAACGGGTGCGGTTAAAAATGAAAAAGGAATTGCGCTCCCTTTTGCTTTAGTTCAGGATAAGCAAGACAAGTCAACGACTTATACTGATTCCATTGGTGCTTTCAGTCTTCGGGCAGATGCTTATTCAATACTTCTTATTAGTTGCAAAGGCTACAAAGATGCAGCGGTTAAAGTAGATAAAAATAAAAGCCTACAGGTTGTGTTAAAGGAAGGCGGCCCTAATCAAAGTAATACCACAAACAACTCCTCCAATATAAATAACTCAATAGATGATGCAATTACCGGGCATACTAATTTTAGCCCCGCATATAATACCAGCAATGCCACTCAGGGAGGGGAAGCTAAATTTAATGGGGCATCATTCCCTATCAGAAGGGAAAAAGAAGAAACCAAGGGGACCCGGTATCTTTTCAATAACTGGGTAAAAGGCTCTGTAATTGATTCAAACAATTTAGAAATAAAAAACCAGGCTTATCTTTTTAACTATGATAAGTTGGGGGGTGGCCTTATTCTGACAAACGATCAAAAGTCTGCAATAGTAGTAGATAAGGAACAGATTAAATCTTTTACATTATACAACCAATCTAATGAGCCTTTTGTTTTTGAAATGGTTTCTGCTATTGATAATCTACATTTCTTCCAGGTGTTATCTGCTGGTAGTAAATACAAAATTTATAAATTAACTAAAACGAAATTTATTAAGTCTGACTATTCTACAAATGGATTGATCACAACAGGAAACAGCTATGATGAGTTTGTTGATGAAAATATATATTATGTTTTGACTATACAAAATAACCAGGTAAAGAAATTAACTTTAAAGAAAAAGTCGATAAAAGAAGCCTTTGAGATAGAGGAGAATAAATTGAATACTTTTTTTACTAACCATAGTGCAGATTTAATTGACGAACATTTTTTGAAAATTTTGGGTGATTATATAAATAGTTAATCAGCCACCAGATTTTTAATCTCAAATGAGTTAGATATCCTTTACCTATATACAAAGCCAGCTATATTTGAATGCCTGGTTTTTTGTCTAAATGTTCTTACCGTACAACATGATAGAAGCCTGAGCGTATTTCTAAGTAAAAGGCTTTCAACCATAAATTCCTTCCAATCAATCATCTTCATAACATTCACTTAATATAGGCGTAACATTTCGGTAACGTTAGCTTCACTTTTGCTTAACATTGATTTTGTCTCTTTGCTGAAATTTAACAATTATGAAAAGAGGTTTATTAAAGTTGTTTTCTACGGTACTGATTTTTTTGTCTATAAATACCTTTGCACAAGAAACAGTTTCTACCATAAGTGGCAGGGTAAGTGACGAAAAGGGTACTTTTATTCCCGGTGCTACTATCCAGCTAACCCATGTGCCTACTGGTGCAGTAAGTAAAACACAAACTAATAAGAATGGCCTTTTTAATGTTACGAACTTAAAACCTGGTGGGCCCTACACAATCGCTATTACTTTTGTTGGATATAAAGATGAACAGGCAAGCGATGTCAATCTTACTTTAGGTGGTAACCCTGATTTGAATGTGGTGATGAAATTGAATACATCCAGCCTTGAAGCAGTGGTTGTATCAGCAACAAAAAGAAACATCAGCGGGTTTAATATTGGCAAGGTGCAACTAAATACTTTACCTACCATTGGCAGAAGTCTGAGCGACTTTACACGTTTGACACCGCAGTCAAATAACAATTCCTATGCAGGTACAAACTTTAGGTACAATAACGTAACTCTTGATGGAGCTGTCAACAATGATGCGTTTGGCTTTAGCAATTCCGCAGGAGGTACAAGCGGTGGTGGCCAAAGTGGAACAGCAGGTGCCGGTACCCGTACCACACCGTATAGTATTGACGTTATTCAAGAAGTGCAGGTTCAATTAGCTCCCTATGATGTTAAAATAGGAAACTTTACCGGTGGTAGTATCAATGCTGTTACAAAAAGTGGCAGTAACGATTTTCACGGTTCGGTATATGGTTATGGAAGAAATCAGGCATTGGTTGGTAAAAGCGTGGATGGATTAAAATCAAAAATTGGTTCTGATTTTCATGACTATCAATATGGAGCTACAATAGGTGGGCCGATAGTAAAAAACAAAGCTTTTTTTATAGTTAACTATGAGCATACTGACAAGCAGGAACCAAGCAGCAATAATATTGGTGATCCAGGGGCTGCCGCAACATTGGCAGAGGTAGAAGCTATAGCTAATCAATTAAAAACCAAATACGGATATGATCCTGGAAATTATATAGGAGCCAATAAAATATTTACAAAAAGTGATAAAGTTTTTGCAAGGTTAGATTTTAAACTGGACAACAAGAATTCATTGATGTTGAGGGCAATTTATACTGAAGGAGTTGGTAATAACCTGGAGCGGTCTTCCAATAACTTTCAATTCGGTTCTACTGACTTTACACAACACACCAAGAATTTAAACCTGGTGGCGGAATTAAAAACCAAGTTAAGTAGTAATGTTAGCAACCAACTAAATGTAAGTTATATCAATGTGCATGAGTTTAGAGATTTTCCCGGACCTATTGCACCATATATTGATATTGATAACGGACGTATTACTTTAGGTACATGGAGAGAAGCTTCTATCTATAATTTAAAGCAACGTACCATTGAAGTGAGTGATAATGTTACCGTAACAAAGGGTATCAATAAATTTACTTTTGGCACACACAATGAGTTTTATAGCCTTACCTACGGATTTATTAATTCTTATAATGGACGCTGGGAATACAACAGGGGCGTTAATAGTTTCCTGGCAGATAACCCAAGCCGTATACGTGGTGCATTTATATTAGACCCTAAACTTTCCAATAATAGAGATGCTATTTATAATAATCCTCCTAATCCATTTTCTGTAGCGCTTACAAGTGTATATGCGCAAGATGAAATTAGTGTGAACAAAAAATTTAAAGTGTCTCCAGGTATTAGATTGGATTATTCTTTTGTAGGTTCTCAACCTTATTTAGATCCTGGATTAAAAACAACAAATTCTGCGGGTTATGTTTCGGCTAATCCAACCTATACTAATACACCGTTTAAAGATTTGACCGGCAAATTACCTTCAAGGGTAGTGATGTCTCCCCGTATTGGATTTAACTACGATCTTAAAGGAGATCAGTCAATTATAATTCGTGGTGGTACTGGTATATTTACCGGAAGGGTACCATTTGCCTGGTATGGTTATGCTTATACTTTAAATGGGGGTACTTATGGAAATATAGACTGGAATGGCCCAACCGGCCCTTCGGGTACTACACCTGGACAAGTGGTTCCGCTAGCTATCAACCCACAGGGATTAAGAGACACTGTAACTGCATACGGAGGGGCTTCAAGAAGCACTACTCGTGAGATAGATGTATTTGATAATAACTTTAAGTTGCCAACAGTGTGGCGCAGCAGCATTGCAGCAGACTTTAAATTTGGGAACGGCTACAAGTTTACCGTGGATGCATTGTACACCAAAACCATTTATGATGTAAAGTATGAGCAAATTAATTTGAAAGATTCTGTAGCCTACTACTCAACAGGCCCAACACAAATACCCGTATATGTTGGCGGAAAATATAACAGCGCTTATTCCAACGTGTATTTTTTAACCAATACGAAAGAAGGATATCGGTATAATCTTACAGCACAAATATCCAAGTTTACCAATAACATTAAATTGGGTCAGCATTTACTTAATATGAATTGGAGTGCAGCCTATACTTATGGCATGAGCAAGGATATTACCAATGGTATTCGTAATTCATGGGAAAGCAGTTACAATGTTAACCCCAGCAATACGCCCAGTAATTCCCCACTTGCCTATTCAAATTTTGACCTACGCAATAGGATCGTGGCTACATTGTCGGGTAATTTGGTTTGGAACCAAACTAACGTTACTTCATTATCATTCTTTTATGCAGGTACATCAGGAAGCCCTTACAGCTTAATTTATCAATCAGCTTCATTTGGTTCAGGTTCAAATGCCCCTTTACCTTATATCCCAAAAAATCAATCGGATATTATTTTAATGGATAAGGGATCTTATACTGCAGCGCAACAGTGGACAGATTTAGATGCTTTTATTAGCAGTGATAAATATTTAAGTAGCCACCGTGGCCAGTATGCAGTACGCAATGCATTGCGTACACCCTGGAACCATGATCTTGATATGAAACTGATGCATGAATTTAAGTTAAGCAAGACCAATAAATCCAAATCACTGCAGATAAGCCTCGACATCTTTAATGTGCTGAATCTTATTAACAGTGATTGGGGTCATGTAACTTTTGTAACCAACCTTAATAACTACACTGTAAACTTCTTGAAATTTGTAAGTGACGGAACACACAAGGTTGGTGCACCATCTACAGGCTATGTACCTTCATTTAATTTCGTTAAGCCTAGCGGGATTGACAACCATTATTACACAGTCGATCCTTTTAATTCCCGCTGGCAGGGACAGATGGGAATTAAGTATAATTTTTAAAAGTTAAATGACTCGTTCAAAAAAAACAGATAAATAATTTTATAGCTATTTTAACACCCGATAGAAATATCGGGTGGTTTATTTTTAAAAACCTGAAAATATATTTTTAAAAACTGATTAGTATAATTCAGAGTAAAAATGAATTACTGGGCGGTTTAATTTTCAATAAAGGGAATAGCCAATTAATTTTTTTAATAACATTTCCATAATGCAGCAATAATATTTTGGTAACATATTTATTTCAACTTACAGTTTCAAGAATACGTAAGTACAACTTCTTTCAACATAGCAATCTAAAACAAGTTTCCTTAAGCAAGAGCAAATTTTTACGCTTGTACCACCCGGTATTCTTATCGGGTGGTTTGTTTTTTTATCTAAGTAATATTATTGCTTTTATATCTTTAACAAATGAAAAATGGAGTAATATTTTTTAGCTTTATTATTGCCTTAACTTCATGTAACAGCACTAACATACAAATTAAAGAGCGTATAAGCAACGCCGATAGTGTAGCTATAAATTATTTTAAAGGTGATGGAACAATGGACACAGTAATTGCAGTGAAAATTGTGAGCGACAAAAAAATACTGGAACAATTAACCCATTTAATTGCGGCTTCATCAACAGAAGCAAATGCAAAATGTGGTTATGATGGCTCACTGCATTTTTTTAAAAAGGATATGGTAGTGCAGGATATTAATTTTAGGATGAATGATGTTTCCTGTATGTATTTTTCATTCATACAAAAAGGACAACGTGGTGCTACCGTGTTATTGCCCGAGGCTAAGAATTTATTAATATCAATCCGGAATAATGCAGTGTTAACAGTAAGATAAAACTGTCTTTACTATTTGGTTATAGCAAAGATGGTATTTTACAAAACACTCTGCAATGAAATACTTACTGGTAATCCTTCTGCTCACAACAAAAATATCTTTTTCACAACAAGCCACCAACTGCGAGAATATTTTTATAATTACAACAGATGGGTTTAGATGGCAGGAATTATTTAATGGTGCAGATTCAGCCATTCTTTTTAACACACAGTATGTAAAAGATACGGCTACCCTGCAATATTTGTATTGGGCACCTACAACGGAAGAGAGGCGTAAAAAACTTATGCCGTTTACCTGGAATTTTATAGCCCTAAAGGGTCAGATGTGGGGTAATAGAAATTATGATAACTGTGTTTCAGTTGCCAATTTTTATAGAATGTCTTATGCAGGATACAATGAGTTTTTAACGGGGTATCCTGATATTAGAATTGCATTTAACCAACCCAAAAATAATCAGCACTCCAATATACTCACCTACCTGAATACTTTATCAGCTTATAAAAATAGTGTAGCACTTTTCGCCTCCTGGAAACTTTTTTCATACATTGCCAATGGAACCAAAAATAAGATACCGCTGAACTGTGGATATACGCCGGAGCAGGATGATTTTTTAACAGCAACAGAACAACTCACCAATTCTATCCAGGAAAATTCAATGTATAAGAAATTACCTACAAGAGCTGATCTGATTACTTTTAATTTGGCAACAGAATATGCAATAAAAAAACACCCAAGGGTGATGTACATCGGGTTTGGGCAAACGGATGAATTTGCCCATCACGGGGAATATGATAAGTATCTTAACCAGGCTAATTTGTTTGACAAATTTTTAGCTGAATTATGGAGTATGATACAAAGCGATGATTTTTATAAAAATAAAACGACCATTTTTATAACAACCGATCATGGCAGGGGAGATAAAAAAAATAATTGGATGAGACATGGAACATTTACGCCAGGATCGGACGAAACATGGATGATGCAGTTGGGGCCAAACATTCAGCCATTAGGCGAAGTAAAATATAAAGTACAATTGAAAAACAAAACCTTTGCACAAACTATTGCCCACTATCTGGGAGAAAACTTTACAGCAGAACATCCCATTTCAAAACCAGCCAATGAATTGCTTGCGGCAACAAAAATATTGGGTCAGTAAATAAAACTTTACCGCACTGCCATTGAAAAACTTTTCACCATTAAATCTTTTGTTACCGGTTTACTTATCTTCTTTGAAGGTGCGTAGGAAAGTACCAGGTCTATTATTTTATCAGTTTCATCAGGAAAATTAACCTTGAGGCTATTTTTTTCATTTAGCCAGTTTTCAACTTTATAAGCGTGTTTCTTTTTTAAGCTTTTAATTACCGGCACGCCTAATTCCTGGGCACCTGCAGCATTGCAATGCTGTTCGTACTGGTGCTTCATAGGAATTACTAAAACCTTTTTGCCCATTTGCAATGCTTCAGCAGGCGTTTCAAAACCGGCCCCGCATACGGTGCCTTCACAACTTACAAAACTTGCTGTAAATTCAACAGTGCTTACAGGTCTTATCCAGCAGTTCCCCTCCCGGTAACTTTTTTTTGTATGTTTAGAAAAAATATGCCATTGAATTTTTTTAAAGTTTTTAAAAAACTCAATTAGTTTTTTATCATCATACGCAGGTAAATAAACTGTGTAGTGACCAAGATTTTGGGTAGTCGCATTGCGTATTTCACTTCGTATTACTGGTGTAAAAATATTGTCACCATAACTTTTAAAATGAAAACCTACACCCGTTTTACAGGGGGCATAATATTTTAAAACCATCGTGGCAAAAAAATCTGTTGTTGCAGGCCTTGGGGCATTTTTATGCAATACGGCAAATTGATGGCTCATGGCAATGCAGGGTATATTTTTTATTTTACAGGCCCAGGCACTGATGGGTTCAAAGTCATTTATCACAAGGTCATAATCTTCTACCGGAAGATTTTTTATTTCGGATAAAAATTTTTTAGACTGCATTTGACCTAATGTTTTATATAAGTCAACACCGCCCTTTTTGCCAAATATAAAACTCAATCCTTTTCTTTTAAATTTAATAGAATGATTTAATCCTACATCAGCCTGTGTGCCGCTTAATAAAATATCCAGTTCACATTTTTTTTCCAGCAGCGGAATAATTTCATTGGCCCTGCTAACATGGCCGTTGCCGGTTGCTTGTATGGCGTATAATATTTTCATAAAAAATGTTTTAAGATGCTATAACAAAATCTTCCATCATTATTTTAAATAGTTCTGCTGTACGCAGGTATGCAGCTTCGTCAGCATAAAAAGTATCATTCAGTTCATGTACTAATTTATCTTGCTGGTAATGGTAAATACCCCAATCATTATTGCAATACTCCAAAGCAGTCAAATTCTCAATCCAGTCGCCTGAATTAAGATAGATAACACTGCCTGTGTTATTTGTAATTTTTCTGTTGCAGGGTTGGTGTATATGGCCGCACAGAACATAATCATATCCCTTTTCAATGGCAATGTCAGCAGCAGTTTGTTCAAAATTATTGATGTGCTTTATGGCGCCTTTTACAGAGTTTTTTATTTTTTTTGATAAAGAAATTTTCCCCTTACCCATTTTTTTACTAATGTAATTAATAAAGGCATTAATGTAAATTAACATGTCGTAACCAACAGCTCCCAGCTTTGCCAGCCATTTACTGTGTTGCATTATTACATCAAACACATCACCATGAAATATCCAGCTTCGTTTGCTGTTGCTGTGATGAATGACCAACTTGTTTACAATGTGAAAATCACCAATAGAAAAATTTTCAAAGCGGCGCAACATTTCATCGTGGTTACCTGTAACATAATATACTTTTATGCCACGGCTAAGCATACTTGTAATTTGTTTTATCACCTGCATGTGTCCTGCAGGCCAGTACTTTTTACTAAATTGCCAAATGTCAATAATATCGCCGTTTAAAATCAGGATGGCAGGGTCAATGGTAGAAAGGTATCGGGACAATTCGTTTGCACGGCAACCATAAGTGCCAAGGTGTACATCTGAAATTACTGCTACATCAAGTTTTCTTTTTTCCAACGGATATAGTTTAACGCAAAGGTCATTTTACAATGTGTAGTAATTGTAAACATTAAGTTATCAAAACATAAACTTAATATGTTGTTGTAACAACTAAAAATGGGAACGTATGATTTTAGGGATTAGTACCAATACCATTAGATTAAGGAATCTTAACTTCCACTTTAAAAGCACTTTATTTTTTCTAAAGGAAATTTTGTTTAACCCTCCGTCTGCCCCGGTACGTTGAGACTGGATCAGGATATTATCCACTTAGTTAATCAGCAAAATATACTATCCCTGATCTTTCTTGGTTTCTAAAGTAAAACCAAAAGTAGTACCTACATCAATCGCACTGCGAACATGTATAGCCTGGAGGTGGGCTTCGATGATGTGTTTACAAATGGCAAGCCCCAAACCACTGCCACCTACCTTACGGCTTCGTGCAAGGTCTGTCCTGTAAAAACGTTCAAATATTCTGCTCAAATGTTCTTCGGCAATACCATTGCCATCATCACTTATTTCAATTAAAATTCTTTTGCCATCAATCTTATAAGCACTGGCCTCAATGGTGCCATGTTGTTTGCCATATTTAACGGCATTCTCTACCAGGTTTATTAATACCTGCCTTATTTTTTCTTTATCGGCAAAAACAGTTAAAGGCACTTCACATCCTTTTTTAATAACCATTTTTATTTGTTTTTCTTCTGCCTTAATTAAAAGCGATTCATAAACATCCTTCACCAGCTCCTGAATTATAAAGTTTTCTTTATATAGTTGTTGTTCGCCACGTTCCAACTTTGATATTTCATCGAGGTCATCTACCAGGTTTACAAGCCTGTCAATATTCCTGGAAGTGCTACCCAAAAATTTCATGTTTACTTCAGGGTTTTCCAATGCGCCGTTTAGTAAAGTATCTACATATCCCTGTATAGCAAATATGGGCGTTTTTAATTCATGCGATAAGTTTTGCAAAAACTCTTTGCGGTAAACTTCGTTTTG
This sequence comes from Ferruginibacter sp., assembly GCA_025359625.1. GTDB lineage: Bacteria > Bacteroidota > Bacteroidia > Chitinophagales > Chitinophagaceae > Ferruginibacter. The sequence continues at coordinate 4,302 of JANYFT010000089.1, read as the reverse complement.
TTTTAATAATTCAATTTCAGCCCTCCGCTGCTCGGCCCATGTCTCTACATCCTGTCTTACTTCATCAATACTTTTTTGTGGCAATATATTTTTATAATAAAATTCTTCTCTTTTAGTGGCCTTGGTTTGATAAATTAATTTATAGATCAGTTTTATTTTACGATAAACAAACTGCTGCACCATAAATAATATCAATCCATAACTTCCCGAAAAAATGATGATAAAACAAATCATTGACGACCACCAAACCGGTTCAAAATAATAAATGGCTGTACTTATCGGGATAGCTATTATCATTGCCGTAATAGCAGAAAGTTGTTGCGGAGAGAGATTCTTTGTTGGAAACATTATATGAAAATTATTTTTTGATAACCATTGTAAGTATTTTTTTCTACCTCAGAAAAAAATTAGCGCTCTACAGCTTATAATACTGCAACAGTATGACAAATGCCTGCAAACAGGACAAACAAATGTGATACGCCTGATGAAACTTGTATTTTCCCCAAATCTATAAAATAACTTCGCTGCAATAAAATAACACTGCCAGTTAAAATAAGCGCAATAATTGTTGAGGGCATTGCTATAAAGAAAGTTTTGCCTCCTGCCAATAAAAGTAAACACAATAAAAGATAAATACCTGTAGATAAAATTTCAAATTTACCGGCAAATGAAATTTTAAAATTAATTCCCAATATTGTAAGGCTCCATAAAGCAAGGAGAATTGAATCCCCAAATTGGTTATTAACAAAGATGATGATAAGAGAGGCGTAAGTGCCGGCTATTAAAAAGTAGATACCGATATGACTGAATATTTTTAATAGTTGTTTTAGCACTGGTTGTTGAAAACTATAGTAGAATATTGAAAAAGTAAATACTATTAACAATCCAAATTCGTATACGAAGGTTGCGGTTATACAAATAATACGGAATAAAACCCCTATTCCGTGAGATTCGCTATTCACCAGTTCCTGGTGTAAGCTGGCAGCTTTACTACTTGTTTTCATGTTCCATTATTAAACAAGTGTAAGTTAAACTGTTTTAGTAAAACGGTATGATTGGATGATAAGCGGGTGGTTAAAGTAGAGCACTTCAATTAAAGCAGATCAATTTTTACAATTCAAATTTATACCCAACTCCTTTTACGGTAGTGATACAATCTAGATCAAGTTTTTGACGAATTTTACGAATGTGCACATCAATTGTACGGTCGCCTACTATAACTTCGGTGCCCCATACCTGGTTTAATATTTCGTTTCGTAAAAAAACTTTGCCTGGTTTAGAGGCCAGCAACGCCAGCAATTCAAATTCTTTGCGGGCCAGGATTATATCGTTGCCCTGGTAGTTAATAATATATTTTTCCCGGTCTATTTTCAGGTCCCCATGTTGCAGCAAATCATTACCTTCTTTATTTAGCCTTCTAAAAAGTGCATTTACTTTGCTTAATAAAACTTTAGGGCTGATGGGTTTGGTAAGGTAATCATCGGCACCTGTTTCCAATCCCCGTATCTCTGTTCCTTCATCGCTTAATGCAGATAAAAAAATAATTAGCGTTTCCTTAAAGGCAGGCAGCAAGCGGAGAATGTTACAAACATCAATGCCATTTTTACCCGGCATCATAATGTCAAGAATGATGAGGTCGGGCTGATATTTCTTTGCCTGCTCTATCGCTTCATCCCCATTTTTAGCAGTAAAAACTTCGTAACCTTCCGTTTGCAGATTAAATTGTATGATCTCCAGAATGTCTGGTTCATCATCGGCAATTAATATTTTTTTAACAATACTCATACTTTTTTCGATGCACAAAAGTAGTCTATCAGTTTAATAAAGTATCAGTTCAAAAGGGTTCTAATATTATCAAATTGTTAACCACATGCAGTAGCTTTGCTAAACTGGCATTACCCTCAAATCACCCGATTAAAACGGTATAGCATTTTTAATCATCTTTGCAGTTGAAAAGTCTTTATGAAGAAATATTTTTTACAATTTGTTTTATTACTTGTTGTCGGTAATGCATTTGGTTTGTCAGATTCTGCAGTTATTCCCATTCAGCGCCAGCGAAACCATGAGCGGATAAATGAAGAGCAAATTAAATGCGACAAGGCGGACGGAAAACTTGATGGCATGGTTAAAGTATCGGGTAATGATGAAGTTAACCTGCAGGTGACGGATGCTTTGATAAGAAAAATTAATGCCTTGCAGGATTTTATTGAAACAACTAATAAGGTTGCCACCAACAATGAAAAGATACGGCAGCTAAACTATATACAGGAAGTGATAATAAATTTTAGAACAGAGTGGGTAACTAAAAAATTAAATCCGGTTCTGGGCCCGATGCTGATAGATAATTTTGAGAAGATATTAAAAGCTAATATAGATACCCTGAGTATGGCGCCTTACATTGAGGCAGTGCCTTATGAAATTGGAAAAATAAATGCTGAAATATTTAAAAATAATAAAGGATATAAGGACAGCAAAAATATTTTATTTTTAAAATTTTGCGCTTTATATCCCGATAAAATTCTTTCTGCCATACGGCCATTTGTTAATGAAATTTTTGCAGACAGCCTGGTAGTATTGGCCAGTATTAATAATCCAAAACAATTGTACGATTATGCTTCTTCGGCCAATTCTCCGGAGGGTAAACTAATACAGAAAAACACCGATCCAATGGTGAAGGCAATAGCTAAAATCAGCCATACGCCTAATGCCCTGTTCTATTATCCTTTTTTAGATGATATTTTACAAGGAAAGCAATCTATTGACAGTATAAAAAAATACATTGGTAATGGGGAACAAAAATATGACAGCCTTGGATATTTTAAACTATTGGTAAAAACAGAAATAAGCTACCAGCAACGGCTAATTGCAAAAGATACACCAGTTGCAATGTTTGGCCCAAATGGGTTAAGGGAAATGTTGCAGAAAAAAGCGAATCAACATTTTATAACACCCATCAACGAATTGCACGAACAAAATAATCTTGCTATCAGGATGAAGGCCATTGACCCTCTATCTGCCCAGGATCTTTATTATGTAATTGTAATGGGTGAAAATGATATTTATACTTCCAGTTATAAACACAGCTTTAACCGGTTACTTCAAAAGATGGGTGCCTTGCCAAGGGGCGATGAATTATTGCTAAGTGTTAATATGGATTTTTTTAGGAAGTTTATTAAAATGGCCGCTAATTTCAACCAGTTGGATGTTTTTTTAAAGACAATGCCACAGGATAAAGCTACTGTATTGATGAAGGCATTTGTTGCTAACCTCGATAAATCCAATAACCTCGAAGACGCCGTTGATGTGGCCGATAGTTACAGTAGCATAAAAGACAAAGACCTGTTGCAAAATATTTTAAATAATGTGAGCAATAATGAGCAACGCAGCAGTAATGAAAGTAACACCAGGGGCAAAGTAATTTACAATTTACTGAAAACAATTTTTTTATCATCCGATAGTAATAATGTTGACCTCACCAGCGAAATAGGTATCCCATCTATTTATACAATAGATAATAAATACCTTACTGATGACAGTGGCAGGATTATTCAACAGGTATTTTTTTATGGTGATGAAGATGGTAAAACCAATTACGCAGGATTTATGAATACTTTTTCTGCAAAAGACTGGAAGATAACTACGCTAAAAGAATGGGTAGAAATAAAATCTTTAAAAGGAAAACGAGTATGGATTTATGCTAACCTGCCATTAAACAGCGACAAAAATTTGGATGACACTGCACAGGCCCATTTAACTAAATATTTAAATAAAAAAGACATTTCTCCATCTATTGTAATTCACCGGGGACATAGTTATTGGTTACCTGGCACCATCAACAGAATGGCAGGAAGTGCAAAAATAATTTTACTGGGTTCATGCGGCGGGTATAAAAACCTTAGTAAGATTTTGTCTGTTTGTCCTGATGCGCATATTATTTCTACCAAAGAAATAGGTAAGGGGGATATCAACAGACCAATAATTAATTACCTCAACCAGGCATTGGTGAGTGGCAATACTCTTGTTTGGAAAGATATGTGGGCTGCATTAACTAAAGTATTTTATGCAGATCCCAACAAAGAAGTTCGGGAAAGCTGGGATGATTATATCCCTCCCTACAAAAACCTGGGGGCAATTTTCATTAAGGCATATAATAAAAAAATGGAGTAAGGATATAGGGGTATAAAAGGCCGGTATTTTTCATCAACTATATATTGTTATGCTGGGTATATAAAAGCGCAAAGGGGTAAATAACTACCTTTACAAAATATGAGTGAGCAGGCAAAGGCTAAAACAATTTTTAAT
>JANYFT010000068.1 GCA_025359625.1 Ferruginibacter sp. | reverse complement strand
TAATGGATTTAATTATTATCCCATCTGCCCAAAAATTAGACTATAACCCCATACATCCTGACGGGCCTTTATATTCATTAAAATAAAATTGAAAGAAATTCTCTTCTCATTCGATTTACTTTTTAACCAAAAAATAATGACGATACAACAGGCGCAAACAGACGTTGACCAATGGATAAAAACTGTTGGCGTAAGATATTTTAACGAACTTACTAACCTGGGCATTTTGATGGAAGAGGTAGGTGAGTTATCAAGATTGATGGTAAGAACTTATGGCGAACAATCATTTAAAGAAACGGATAAAGGAAAAGACTTGGAGGATGAAATGGCCGACGTATTATGGGTGTTGATTTGTCTCGCCAATCAAACGGGTGTTGATCTTACGGATGCTTTGCAAAAGAACTTTGAGAAGAAGAATTTAAGAGATGGGGAAAGGCACCAGCAAAATGAAAAATTGAATAAATGACCGGTCGGCACCGAAGGTTAGACCGGGTAACATCGGCGGAGAGAAAATAGCGGTCTGACCTTCGGTGCCGACCGCTTCATGACTGACACTCCTAAACATATATAGGAACTTTACTTGAAGCTCTGATTATTAAAACCTCCCGGTGAAAGGCTCTGGCAGTTTCTTTTAGACAATAATGTTATGTACAAAACATTATTGAAGCCAAAGAACAGATGAAAAAAGAATGGCTGGCTTAATAATATTTTCTTACGCATTTTTTGAGGGGTTTATTTTTTACTTTTGCAGCATTATGGCAAACGAATCAAACAATTTTGCGGAGCTGATTGCTCATTGTAAAGAATATGGTTATATTTTTCAATCATCAGAAATATATGATGGGCTGGCTGCGGTGTACGACTATGGTCAAAATGGTGCACAGTTAAAAAAGAATATCCGTGATTACTGGTGGAAAAGTATGACGCAATTGCACGATAATATTGTAGGTATTGATGCGGCCATTTTTATGCACCCCACCACCTGGAAAGCAAGCGGTCATGTGGATAATTTTAGTGATCCAATGATTGACAACAAAGACAGTAACAAAAGATATCGTGTCGATCATTTAATTGAGGCTCATGCGGAAGCATTGGCATTGGAAGGAGAAAAAGAACAAGAATTTGCATTGCTGAAAGATATGGATGCCTTGTTGGCTACCAGCGATTATGCAGGATTAAAACAGCTGATTGTTGACAACAATATAAAATGTGCCATCAGCAAAACCTGCAACTGGACAGAAGTTCGGGAATTTAACCTGATGTTCAGCACACAGATCGGCAGTGTGGCAGAAGAAAGTGATACCATTTATTTACGCCCCGAAACGGCGCAGGGTATTTTTGTAAATTTTTTAAATGTGCAAAAAACCGGCCGTATGAAAATACCTTTTGGTATTGCACAAACAGGCAAAGCTTTTAGAAATGAAATTGTAGCAAGGCAATTTATTTTTCGCATGAGGGAGTTTGAACAAATGGAAATGCAGTTTTTTGTTCGGCCCGGCACTCAAATGGAATGGTACAATTTCTGGAAAGAAGAAAGAAAAAAATGGCATGAAAGCCTGGGAGTTCCGGCGGAGAAATTACGATTTCATGATCACATCAAACTGGCGCATTATGCAGACGCTGCTTTAGATATTGAATTTGAATTTCCCTTTGGTTGGAAAGAACTGGAAGGCATTCATTCAAGAACTGATTTTGATTTAACACAGCATCAAACATTCAGCAAAAAGAAGATCCAATACTTTGATAATGATTTAAAAGAAGATGGAAAGCCTTACGGCAACTACATCCCATACGTGGTAGAAACTTCTGTTGGTCTGGATCGTTTATTTCTTACTGTGATGAGCCTGGCTTATGCCAATGAAAAATGGATAAAAGAAGATGGGACAGAAGACAGCCGTGTAGTGTTGCGCATTCCTGCTAAAATTGCTCCTACTAAACTGGCAATATTGCCCTTGTTAAAAAAAGATGGCCTGCCTGAAATTGCAAAAAAACTGATGGATGATTGCAAAGGCAGTTTTATGTGTTTTTATGAAGAAAAAGATGCCATCGGTAAACGTTATCGTCGTATGGATGCGATTGGTACCCCTTTCTGTGTAACGATTGATCACCAGACAAAGGAAGATAATACTGTTACTATTCGGTACAGGGATACGATGATTCAGGAGCGTATTGCGCTGGCGGATGTGAAGCAATTGGTGAGTTCTTTAATTAGCTAATTTGGTAATTTGCTGATGTGCTAATTTTTTCAATCTGGGGAATCCTTTAATAGTTGATTGTCCTTTGAATTTATAATAAATGGATGAACAAAATATCATATCATTAATTGAAAAATTTCAATCATTAAACTTATCAGCCATTATTGATTTTGATAAGTTTAACGGTTATGCTATTACTCACCATTCCACTACCATTGAAGGCAGCACACTTACCGAAAATGAAACAAGGCTTTTATTAGATGAAGGAATTACTCCAGCAGGAAAGCCACTGGTGCATAGCCTCATGGTGCAGGATCATTACAATGCCTTGTTGTTTATTACACAAAAAGCAAAAGATAAAACTGCCGTTACCCCAAATTTTATCCAGTCAATCAATGCTGTAGTAATGAAACAAACCGGGAGTGTTTATCAAACAGTATTTGGTGAAATGGATGCAGGCAAAGGAGTTTTCAGAAAAGGAAATGTAAGTGCAGGCAGTACTTATTTTGTAGGCTATCAAAAAGTTGAAGAGCTGGTAAACAAACTTTGTGTTGGTATCAATGAGAAACTTTCTATCGTAACCAGTGCGATAGAAAAAATAAATTGTTCTTTTGACGCTCATTTTGATTTGGTAACCATCCATCCTTTTTATGATGGCAATGGCAGAACCACCAGGCTGCTGATGAATTACCTGCAATTGTATTTTAATTTACCACTTAGCATAGTTTTTAAAGAAGATAAAGCTGCTTATTTTGAAGCGTTGCAGCAAACAAGGAAAGAAGAGAATATTGCCATCTTCAGAAAATTTATGTTTGCACAATATGCAAAATACCTGCAACTGGAAATTGAAAAATTTGAACAGTTGGATAAAGATGGATCTAAAGGCAAAGGGTTTTCATTTGTTTTTTAGTTAGCTCTTAAGCCAAACTCCATTATTCAAGTAATGATCAAACTCCTCTCTCATAATATGGCACTTCATCATGACTCACAGTTTCCTTCTGTTGCCAGTAAGCTTGCGTAACAACATGGCCATCCTGTGTGTGTAACAACCTTCCAAAAATGGCATTAATGGGATTGAACGTGTAATCAGTTACACCCACTGTAAATGTTTCCGCGGCAGGAGGAAGTGGTGGCGGAGGCGGTGGTGGTGGTTCTACACCTTCTGCCAGTTTTACAACCGGTGCAGGTGCAGCCTTTGGTGGAGGGGATAAAACCACAACAACAGTGAACCTGTTATACTCAAGCAATTTCTTTAAAAATTGAACCCTTTCCGGTAATACATTCTTTTCCACGATGCCACATTTAACACCGTCCAGTTCTTCAAATTCATGATTTTTATTGATCGCCATAATTTTTTATTACACTGTTAATGCAGTAATGTAATCGTATATCCAGGTTAACAATCCGACCAGCACAATACCAGCGCCGCAAATGACCATCCCCAATTTAACAGAAGGATTTAAATATATTTTTTCAATCGGCTGCTCATTTTTATCCATAAAAACTGCCCTTATCACACGCAGATAATAATACAAAGAAACGATCAGGTTTAATGCAGCGACTGTTATAAAAAAGTAATTGCCTTTGGAGGCCCCGGTAGTAATCAAAAATAATTTACCAAAAAAACCCGCCGTTGGCGGGATGCCTGCCAGTGAAAACAATGCCAGTGCCAATATCCAACTGATGAACGGATTGTTCTGATACAATCCTTTAAAATCATCAATGCTTTCTTTCCCTGTTTGTTGGGATATAGCCCCGGCAACACCAAATGCGGCCAGGTTAGAGAACACGTAGATCAACACAAAATAAACAACAGAAGCCGTGCCTTGTACTGAATTACTGCTAAGGCCAACCAGGATAAAACCAACCTGCGCAATGGATGAAAATGCCAGGAAACGTTTTATGTTTTGTTGTCTTAATGCAAACAGGTTACCCACTATCATGGTAGTGATGGATAACAGCATCACCATATTGTACCAGATCTCCTGCATGGGTGCAAACACTTTATACAAAGTAGTGAGCAAAATAAATGCAATGGACCCTTTTGATATTACTGATAAAAAAGAAGTAACTGCAACCGGCGCACCTTCATACACATCGGCTGTCCACAAGTGAAAGGGAACGATGGATAATTTAAAAGCAAAGGCTGTAAATAAAAATACAAAGGCCAGTATTTGCAATGGACTTCCATCCAGCAAAACTGGTATTTCTGCAAAATTAACGGTACCCGTTGCTCCGTAAATTAAAGAGATGCCAAATAATAAAATACCTGATGAAAAAGCTGAAGATAAAATCATTTTCATGGACGCTTCTGAAGAAATCTTTTTCTCCAAATCGAAATTGGCCATGGCTGCAACAGGAATGGTTGAAAGTTCCAGTGACAAAAAGAACATCAGTAAGCTGCCGCTGGAGATCATAAAGAACATGCCAAGTAAAGCCGATAACATCAACATAAAAAATTCCGGCATGTGTTCACTTTTCTTTAGCCAGACAGAAAATAATAAGGAGATAAGATAGACCCCCAAGCTTAAAATACTTTTTTGAAAAGCCATCAAGCCATTGGTTGTAAAAAGTCCGCCAAATAAAGTGCCTGTTTCGTTAAAGAAAAACCCAAGCACAAAATTTGCAAGCAATAAAAATTGAATGATAGATAATAGGTTTTCATTTTTTATCTCTGTACCTACTTTAATAAGTAATAGCAGGAAGATGATGAAGACCACCACCAGTTCAGATTTCATTAATATTAAAAAGTCGTTCAACATAATGTTTAATCATTTACCCCTATCTATAAAAAGAATAGGAAATATAAATCTTCGATTGTGAAGACTCGAATTGCAATGCCCTGAAGGGCAGTGATAAAATAAATTATTATTATAGGGCTTTAGCCCAAATAATATTTGGGCTAAAGCCCTGAGTTTGTTTTTAAATTTCCTCGCCCTGAAGGACGAGGCAATTCAAAAACAGCAAATAAATAATCAATATACTACTAACTTAGAAACGCATTTCTTCAAAGTCCACTATGCCCTGCTTGCAGCTTTTTCATGATTATTTCTGTTGCCGGACTGATCAGCTCATTTAACCAGAAGGGTGCTATACCAATGGCTAAAATCCCGGCTATCAAAATAATGGCTGCTAATTTTTCATTCCACTTTGCATCATTTAAATTACCATAGCCTTCCTTTAATGGCCCCATGGCTGTGTGCCCGATGGCACGTAAAATATATACTGCCGTTACTACAATTGACATACAGGCTGCAATGGTTGCTATGCGATGAAATGAATCTGGATTTTGCCAGGAGCCCATAAACACTGTCATCTCTGCCACAAAACCACTAAGGCCCGGCAAACCCAATGAACACAATCCTACTATAAATAATACAGTCGTAATAAAGGGCATTACTTTCAATAACCCTCCCATTTCGTTCACCTGTCTTGTGTGTGTACGTTCGTAAATCATACCAATTACTGCGAAGAAAAGAGCCGTCATTAAACCATGCGACACCATCTGCATTATAGCACCTGTCATGGCAGTTTTTGTCAGCATACCAATACCCAACAAAACAAAACCACAATGACTAACAGAAGAATAAGCATTGATATATTTCAAATCCTTTTGCATCATGGTAGCGAAGGCTCCATATAAAATAGCGATGGTAGATAGCACAATAACAATGTTGGCATACTCCTTTGCTCCATCCGGCATTATGTATGTAGCTACCCTTAAACACCCATAGCCACCGAGTTTCATGGAGATGCCCGCCAGGAACATAGAACCTGCAGTTGGCGCTGATGAGTGACCGTCTGGTACCCAGGTATGAAAAGGAAACAATGCAGTGAACACACCAAAGCCAACAAACAAAAGCGGGAAACAAATTTTTTGAACCTCTACAGGAATATGAGCATGGGCCAAAGTTAACAGGTCGAATGTTTTTTCGTGGCTGCCAAAGTAAACACCGAGTAAGCCTACTAACACCAACGCAGAGCCGCCCATTAACATCAGGGCCAGTTTGTTGGCGGCATATTCTTTTTTGCCACTTCCCCAAATACCAATCAACAAATATTTTGGAATCACAGCAATTTCAAGAAAGAAGAAAAGAATAAAAAGATCAAGCGAAATAAAAAATCCATAAGCACCCAAACTTAGCAGGATGAGCAGGAAATAAAACTCCTTGGTCATCTTGGTTACATTCCATGAAACCAACACACCTGCCATCACCACGAAAGCAGTTAATAAAATCATGGCTACTGAAATACCATCAACACCTAAATGGAAAGTAATATGCCAGGCAGGAAACCAGTCATACTGCAATTCAAACAACATCTGAACTTCATTACCAGCAGCCCTTTCATTGCGGAAGGAAAAAAGTAAAACAAAAGCTAATACAAATTGAGCAATTGAACCAATTAGTGCCGCCCTCTTTATCTGCGTTGCATTCCGCATCAGCAGGATCACTATTGCAGTTAGCAGCGGTAATAATATAAGTAATGTTAGATTCATTTATTGGTTTGTACTATTATTGGTTAACTGTAATACCCTGCTGCCCCAGCCCTTCTCCTTTGGAGAAGGGAGTTTTACTTCACTGTGCAAAGTAGTTTTTGATAATGGCCGATTTAATCTTTTAATATATGCATCTCTCAATTTTCTAAACAAAAGTTTGATGAATTCCTGATTAAAATATTTGCCCCTGTTTAAAATTATTATCCATTATCAATTAAAAAATTATCCATTGATTCTCCTATTTCCAGATATAAATAAACAACACTGCTAAACCTATCACACCTGCTAAAAAGTAAATGGCATATTGCTGCACTTTACCTGATTGAAACCCTTTGATTTTTTCAGAGATAAATAGTGTAACATTTCCCGTCCTGTTAACCAGTCCATTCACAATATTTTTATCAAACCATGCAGCCGGTTTTCCTATTAAATTAAATATTATTTTTTGAGTGATGAACAAATACAATTCATCAATGTAAAATTTATGGTAAGCCGTTTTATACAATAAGCTTAACGAAGCAGCAATGGTATCTGCCTTATTGCTTTGCTTTTTATATAACCACATGGCTGTAAAAATTCCCGTCAATCCGATTGCCACAGGAGCAATAGAAAATTGCCAATGAAATGCAGATTCCAAAGGTTTACCATCTGCACTTATAAAATTTCCAAAAGGAATAAAGCCTGCAGATGCAGCACCGACCGCTAACAAGATCAATGGCATCATCATCGCAAAGCCACCTTCTCCATGAACCTCACCCCCCGACCTCTCCAAAAGAGAAGGAGCCTTATTCCAAAAAATATTGAAGTACAAACGGAACATGTAAAAAGCTGTAAGACCGGATGTAACCAGTGCGGTATAATAAATAGCCTTATTGTGCTGCCAGGCAGCCAGCAATATTTCTTCTTTACTAAAAAAACCTGCAAATGGCGGCACTCCTGAAATTGCCAGGCAGGCTATTAAAAAACTGATGTGGGTAATGGGTAAATATTTTCTAAGGCCACCCATATCTTTCATTTCATTGCTATGGATAAAATGAATTACAGATCCAGCTCCGAGGAACAACAGCGCTTTAAATATTGCATGCGTAAAAAGATGAAACATAGATGCTGTATAACCTGCCCCCAGTTCGGAATAATTGACGCTGCCATCATGTAAATTACTGCCTGCAACACCCAAAGCAAACATCATAAATCCTATCTGCGACATGGTTGAATACGCCAATACTCTTTTAATATCGGTTTGTGTACAGGCTATCACGGCAGCAAACAACGAAGAGAAAATGCCTACATAAGTTACAACATACATTGCACCTCCCGACATACTAAAGATGGGAAACATTCTTGCTACCAAATAAACCCCGGCCACTACCATAGTTGCTGCATGTATCAATGCAGATACAGGTGTCGGGCCTTCCATAGCATCTGG
>JANYFT010000061.1 GCA_025359625.1 Ferruginibacter sp. | reverse complement strand
CACAGCCGTTCGAACCAACTCCCAGTGTTTTATGACTGATACACAAAACAGTGCCTTTACTTTTCGGCAGATCTATTTTGTATTCCACCGGATCCATTTCCTCATCGCTGTACGGTAGTGCAGATACCTGTAGTAAAGCTGTATCTTGTTTTATACTTATTCCCAAACCTTTTTCGGAACTTACATTTGCCCAGCGCACATCTTCATGATTACCACATTCCATTGGTTTTTCATAAGGAGTCATCTGTCTGCTTACACTGCTGCCATAATGCCCAACATCATAGCCGCTTTTACGGTCAGCATAATTCTCCATTGGGCCGCGGCCCAGGTAATCAAACTTATCCAAATTTTTGTTGAGGAACATTCGTACACCAAGCCTGGCCAATACCAGAGTGGGATCGCTCGTGTTTACATTATTTACAACATCAATTATGCCTTTACCATTTATTGTATATACCACCCGGTGATGAACGGTGAAGTTGTTTTTACCGGTTCCGGATAAACTTACTGCGATCTCAACTACATTAGGAGAACGTTGGGAACTTTTTACTTCGGCAGTTACCCAGGTAATTGTTTTTAAACCATTTTTCTCCCAGCCCTCATAAGCCCACATATCATCTTTTTGATGTGGAGCCCGCCACAGGTGCAGCATTGGGCCACCATCTTTCTGTAAAATATTTTCCCCTTCCTTTTCTATTTTTGAAAAAGTGCCTTTTGATTTGTTAAATTCAAGATTAAAATCAAATCCTTTTATACTGATCATATCCTTTGAATCATTTAAGGTCAGATTACCACCTTGTGCAATATTTGTAACAGTTGGCACCGGCACATGTAATTCAAATTGCTGCGAAGCAACTTCGTAACCTTTTTTGGCCCACATCTTATCGGTTGCCAGCTCAAACGAAACTCTGAGAAAATACTCGGCCCCGGGTTTTGGGTTAACCTTGTATGGTATTTTTACCTCCTTTTCTTCACCGGCATTAATAACTCCTGCCACTAAATCGCCTGAAGAAATCCTGTTACCATTTTCACTTAGTTCCCATTTGGCCTTCATGCCATCAAGGTTGATGAACTGGTAGCGGTTTCTAATAGACACTATGCCACTCTTAATATCTTTTTCACGGATGCTGATCCATTGATATGCGTGCTTAAGTTCCGGAAAATGCGGCTTAGGTGACCTGTCAGAAAATACAACACCCTTATGAATAAAATATCTGTCATTAGGATACTCACCAAAACCACCCCCGAAAGCAGTTATAGGATGTTGGGGGTCACGGTTGTTATAAATACCCTGATCCTGCCATTCCCAGATAGCACCACCCAATAATTGAGGGTATTTATCAAACAACTCATTATACACATCAACTGAACCCATCGAATTAAACATGGCATGTGCATACTCACATAAATATAATGGCTTGGTGAGTGTGGTTTCATTTGCCCTTCTTTCCAATTCTTCCACGCCTGTATACATCCGGCTATCTATATCGGCAGGATTGACATCCCCAATACCGAAACCCTCATAATGTGTTGGCCGACTTGGATCAATTAATTTGATTGCTTGTAATGCAGCTCTGAAATTGGTTCCGCCCGTACCGTTTTCATTGCCTAAAGACCAGATGATTACCGAAGGATGATTTTTAAAATTTTCCACGTTGGCCACATTGCGATCAATGATAGCAGCTTTGATCGTTGGCTCCTCGTTAAATTGATTTTGGACATCGTGGCATTCCACGTTGGCTTCGGCAACAAGGTAAATTCCGTATTCATCGCATAGCTCATACCATCTCGGATCGTCAGAATAGTGGCAGGTACGCACATGGTTACTGTTGGTCTGTTTAATCAGCACAATATCCCTGATCATCTGCTCTTCAGTAACTGCATGGCCATCATCCGGCCAGTTCTCATGCCGGTTAACTCCCTTTAATTTAACAGGAACACCGTTTACTAAAAGCAGGCGGCCTTTTATTTCTATCTGGCGGAAGCCAGTGCGTGAAGACAGGGTTTCTATTGTGCTGTTCCCGTCATTTAATGTGATTACTGTAGTGTATAATTGTGGTGTTTCAGCGGTCCATTTTTTGGGGTTGCTTACATGGAAATTTATATCAACTATTACTTCTTCTCCCGGCTTCAATGATGGAACAGCCTTATGGGCAATTGCTCCTGGCACAACGGCTGTGCCATTATACAAAGCGACTTTTACCTCCGGGGCTTTCATCACGGTATTGCCATAATTTTTTACTGTAGTGGTAATTACTACATCTGCATCACGATATTCTTTATCAAGATTTGTTTTTATAAAATAATCCCTGATGTGTTCCTGCGGACTGCTCCAAAGTGTAACATTTCTAAAAATGCCACTTAACCGCCACATATCCTGATTTTCAAGGTAACTGCCGCTGGTGAAACGGTACACCTCAACCGCTAAGGTGTTTTTACCAGGCTTAACATATTTGGTAAGGTCAAATTCTGCCGCATTACGACTATTGACGCTGTAACCAACTTTTTGGCCGTTTACCCAGATAAAGAAACCCGCATCTACACCATCAAACGTAATAAAGATGCGGCGGCCATTCCAGGCTGACGGCACCGTAAAATCGCGGCGATAACTGCCTACAGGGTTTCGTTCTTTAAAATTTGTATACCTATCCGAAGGTTCGCTCATCACCCTTGGAAAATCCTTTTTAAAAATATAAGTAAAGTTGCTGTAATTGGGTGTTCCATAACCTTGCACCTGAAAGCTGGACGGTACTTTTATATCTTTCCAGCCGGACACATTATATTCCGGCTTATAAAAATCAACCGGGCGTTTTTGAGGCCAGTCTACCCAATTGAATTTCCATATTCCATTTAAACTCTTGCTAAAAGAAGAAGTATGGCGGTTGGCAGTCAAGGCTTCCTTTAATGAACCGTAGGGCATTAAAGTAGCATGGCAAGATTCTTTATTTATACCTATATTTTCAGGGTCTTCAATATCTTTTGGAACAAATGCCGTATCTGTTTTTGACAATAAATTTCCTGATGAAGATTGACCTGAACCTATTTTACAAATAGAGAGAAAAATGAGAATTGATAAAATTTGAGAGATTCGTTTCTTAAATATGGCTTTGCTCATAATTTGTTATACTAAATTGAAATGAATGTTATGGATTGATATTTATTTGTATTGCAAAAAAACTATAAAAATAGAGATTGTGGTGTTATACATGTTTATTGTCATTAAGTCCTTTTAACATTAATCTTAAGATTTTTTCCCTCATTGACATCAAATAAATTGTGCTTATGATTTTTAACCAGGTTAAAAGTATTGCATTATTTATCAGGTGAATTTAAATTTATCAAGTACCCTGTTTCCTTTCCTGGTACCTTGTTTGACTGTAATAACTTTCTTGCGCTATTTCAAATTCTCCCTTAAAACGATTTTAAAAGACGCAAAAAAAGTCCTGTTTTCAGAGGACTAATAAATAAAGAAAGAACTGCTGTTTTGTTGGATAAAAATAGTGATTATTTTTTGTCCATTTTATTTATGAATGTGATGCCATTGTTTCTGCTTTTCTTTTTATTTTTTACTCAATGATCTACCATATAATTCTATA
>JANYFT010000045.1 GCA_025359625.1 Ferruginibacter sp. | reverse complement strand
CTCAAATAATAAATGATAAAATCGTTTGCCTGTTTCGTGGCCGGAACTATCGTATAAATAGGTAACATCATAAGGCCCCATTTTTTTTGGAACCTGGCGGATGAGATTGATATTTTCAGCCGCAACATCCTGCTGTTTGGTGAGGGGATTAATACCCATCGGTATTTCAAAATCTTTAAATTTTTCTGTACTGATCACTTCTTTGTTGCCGGCAGAAACAAGCATTCCGGCAATCATCAATGTGAAACCAAGATGTGCAATTGAACCACCGGCGGCTTTTAATTTGCCATTTAATCCGCTCCAGATATAGCCTGCATTTGATACCACAGAATAGATAGCAGCAAATAAAGCAACATACAATGCACCTAAAAAACCGGGCCCCTGTTTGTAATAAGTAAAAGGATAAAAAATAGCCAGCAAACCAGTAACCACAGCCGCTATTAAAGTAGGGATGGCCAGTTTTTTTACGGTGTTGGAAAGAGGCGTGCTTTTATATTTTAGATATTGAGTGATAGCACTTAACAGGCCGATAATGATAGCCACCAGCACCATTACTTTGTTATAAGAAAACTCTACATCTTCAGGTGGCGCCATTTTGGTACCAAAAATTGAATTGATAACTGGCGTAGATGTTTTAG
This sequence comes from Ferruginibacter sp., assembly GCA_025359625.1. Lineage (GTDB taxonomy): Bacteria > Bacteroidota > Bacteroidia > Chitinophagales > Chitinophagaceae > Ferruginibacter. The sequence goes on along the minus strand of JANYFT010000045.1, from coordinate 15,975 downwards.
AAATAATAAATAATCCGGATAAAAAGAAAACCAGGGAGCCAATAAACATCCAGAATTCCCTTGAGCTGGTAGATTCTTCTTTATGCAGCGCAGGGATTTTCTTAAAGTTGATGATCAGGAGCGTGAGTGATATTATTGTAAATACTGCCAAAAAAGAAAGTATCAATACATTCATGGCCTTGCCTGCTTCTGTAAAAGCATGCACAGAAGTATCGCCTAAAATACCCGTTCTTGTTAAAAAAGTTGAGTAAAGGATAAAAATAAAAGTTAGTATGGCAAACAAATAGCTTGCTCTAAGTGAGTGCCCGGTGGCCTTGTAAACAACCATGGTATGTAAGCCTGCAATTAAAATTAACCAGGGTACAAATGACGCATTCTCTACAGGATCCCAGGCCCAGTAGCCTCCAAAAGATAAAGATTCATACGCCCATTTACCCCCCATCATAATGCCCACGCCCAGCACTGCTGCACTAAATAAAGCATAGGGTAGCGCAGGTTTTACCCAATCCCCAAAGCGTTTGGTTTGCATGCCTGCATAAGCAAAAGCAAATGGAATAATTGTAGAAGCAAATCCCAAAAACAATATTGGTGGATGTATCACCATCCAGTAATTGCGCAATAAAACATTCAGGCCAACTCCATCTTTTATTAAACTTAAATAATCAGACCTGCCAAAAATAGGGCCATTGATTTCGTTCCTGGTTAGCACGAACGGGCTATTACCAATCTTGGTTCCAAAAATATAAATGCCCATTATCATCATGGCTAAAAATACCTGTGCAAAGCTTACTACTGTCATTACAGGAGCTTCCCATTCTTTTGTTTTTTTAATAAGGATAATGCCCAACACGCAATGCCAGATGGTCCACAATAAAAAACTGCCACTCTGATCTTCCCAAATACAGGCCAGCAGGTACTTGAATTCCAGTTCTTTTGCAGTGTGTTTGTAGGCGTACAGGTATTCTAAATAATGATTGGCACAAATATAAAAAATGCAACCAAAAACAGTGAATACAGCCAAGCATTGTATCAGGAAACTAACCCTTGCATATTTTATCCAGGAATATTTTTCGGCAATATCATTTTTTTGAGCAGCAATAAAATAGGCGATTGTTGCAAGCAAAGAAGCGGTAAAAGCAATCAATACAAAAATATGTCCTAAAGTTCCTATCCACAGGTGTTCGCCTTCAAATTGCATGTGTACTTTGTTTATCTGTTAATCCTTGTATTTTTGTCAGGCAGTTAATTTATTCCGTAAACATATAAGTAGTTGTGTCATCAGGCAGTTTCAAGACAGAAAAATAAAAAACAAAACTAAAAAACCTTCAATTACTTTCCACTACCGTTTTCTCCAGCACCTTTTTATCATCCTTGTATTTGCTGGGGCATTTTAATAAAATATCGCTGCATTCAAAAACATCACCCTGCATTTTACCTTTCAAAACAATTCTTTCGCTTTGTTCCAGTTCTGCCGGTTTGGTATTATGGTAAACCACTTTTGTAGAAGCACCTAAACTGTCTTTGGCAAAAAAAGAAAGGTAGTTGGGGTTTTTTGCAGGATCATAATCTAATGGAATACTTCTGTCTAACTTTGCAATTAGGTGAACAAATTTTCCCTGTTTTTGCCTGGCAGAGGCTACAGTATCGTAGGTAGAAAAATCAACCGAAAGCATAATTAATGCTCCGATGGCAATGGCAATAACTACTAAAATTACAATATGTGATTTTTTCATAACGATAAAATTTTACGCCGCAAAGGTAGCGCAAAACAAGGTGTAAACTTTCTATTTAAATAAGTTTCCGTTACTGTTAACTGTGTGTAATTTATTGATATTGTAAGTTTCTTTTGTTGCCTATCTGCGTATCTTTGCCAGCGTTTTTGAAAAGGTGCACCAGCATATAATTTAATTAATTTTTCGCAATGACAGATATCTCTCAGTTTGATCCCAACACAGTTGGTAACCCAAACAACAATATTTTTGGTTTACCCTTTGCGGAAGAAGATGCCAGGCTGGTAATTGTTCCCATTCCATGGGAAGTTACAGTTAGCTACAACGCAGGCACAGCAAGGGCTCCGGAGCATGTGTTTAAAGCAAGCCTGCAGGTAGATCTTTTTGATCCTGAATTTAAAGATGTATGGAAACAAGGGTTTTTTATGCGGCCATGCGATAAAAAAATATTGATGAAGAGTGATTATCTCCGCAAGGAAGCCGAACTGTACATTAATTATATTTCGGAAGGGGAAGAAGTAAAAGACAATAAGTTCATGTGTAAAACACTTAAGGAAGTAAACGCAGGCAGTATTTTTCTGAATGATTGGGTATATGAGCAAACAAAAGATTTGCTGAATAGCGGAAAACTGGTTGGTCTGCTTGGTGGTGACCATAGTACACCTTTTGGATTTTTTAAAGCCATCGCAGAAAAACATGGTGACTTTGGTATCCTGCAGATTGATGCCCATTGCGACCTTAGAAAAGCCTACGAAAATTTTAACTATTCTCATGCTTCTATTATGTACAATGCCCTGGAAGAAATTCCACAATTAAAAAAACTGGTGCAGGTGGGCGTAAGGGATTATTGTGAAGAGGAATGGGATTATATAGCCGGGACTAATAACAGGGTGGTTACTTATTTAGATAAAGACATCAAGGAACGTCAATATGAAGGACAAACCTGGCAAGCCATTGCCAAAGAAATGATTGACCATTTACCGCAAACCGTATTTATAAGTTTTGATATAGATGGGCTGGATCCAAAATTATGTCCGCACACTGGTACACCCGTACAAGGTGGATTTGAAACAGAACAGATATTCTATCTTTTTAAACTATTGATGCAAAGCGGCCGGAAAATTGTTGGTTTCGATTTAAATGAAGTAGGGGTTAGTCATGATGAATGGGATGAGAATGTAGGTGCAAGATGTTTGTTTAAATTGTGCAACATGCTGGTTACCTCAAATCCTGTCCCGGTAATTGTTGAAGATCACGTAGCGGGGGCGCTAAATTAATCTGGTAAAATGTGTTGCTGATTGTATGTCAGCAAATTTTTTATTAAAGCGGAGAGCGGCATACACTATAGTTGAATCATGTACACATTCACAATAAAAGAGAGTAGCCCGGATATTAAAATAGTGGTAACAAGGTCTTTGCTGGCATTAGCCGGCGTAGCTTCATTGTTATGCAGGATCAGTCATTATTATTTCATTAATGTTATCGCAGCTCTTACTTTGTTTACTGCTGCCGTTTTTATTAACAGCCTGCTCAAAAAGTTACAATTTAATACAAGCTTACTCTTAAGCATAGCCGCAGTTATCTTGTTTGTTGCAACCCATTCTATTCCCTTTGCCGCTATATTGGTATTGTATGGTTTGCTGGTAAAAAAAATGTATAAAGATCCCGTTGTCAATATAAATACAAAAGGGGTAAATATAAAAAAAATGCTGGGTGATAATGAACATGAATGGAGCGGATTCAACAACATCATTTTAAAAGATAACCTGCTAACACTCGATTTTAAGAACAATAAATTGTTGCAGTTAAACATCACAGAAAACAACGTAGATGAAAATTCCTTCAATACTTTTTGCAGTAGGTTAATCGGTATTTAAATTTTAATTGCCTGAAATTATTTGTACTAACAGGTTCTGCAACCTTACTATTTGGTCTTTGTGCAACTGATTTGCCAAATCATATTTTTATTTTTATGGATTTTTAGGCCGGTTGCATCTGTACAAAAACAACCGCTATGCCAACCCAATACTCCCTGCCTGTAATTCACCCATCTTTTGAATTACTGAAACGTTCTTCCCGGATACTTCATTTTATTGCAGCCTCCATTATACTGATCAATGGGGTGCATCATTTTCAAATACACCATTATAGTAAGGTGATTTGTTTTTGCCAGTTACTGCTGGCAGCAGATATTTACCTGTTGGTTTTTTTGAGCGGTGGCTTACTATCCAGCGCAACAGGCGTAAATATTTTATTTCGCTTAATAGAGTTGCTAACCCTTATGGGTATTGGCTTTGTACTTATAACGGATGGACATATCATGTTGGGTTATGTGCACTTTGGAATTGCCACAGGATATGGGTTTCTTTTTTACCGGGAATACAGGATCATGCATTCTGAAGCTGTAGATATTAGGCAAACCGGTATTACTATTCCTAATTTTTTAACCGATGCAGAAATTAGCTGGCACGATATAAAATCAATAACACCAAATTACCATACCATTTTTATTGAAACACTTCGTCATAAAAAAATTCAGTTTCAGTTGCGCACAAATTTAAAAATTGAGGAACTGCAACAAATTGACGAATTTTGCAAACAACACCAACGTAATGGATAATTGATTGTTGAGCATGGATAGTATTCGTCCTGAAAAAATTATCCATTAAAAAATTATCAATTATCAATTAATTATGACTCCTTACATTTTATACTCCGACGGAGCAGGAAATATTTTTGAAGACACTTCTCTTTACACAACCGGCCGTAGCGGCTGGGATGCAATGCCCATTGATGCAGAAGACTGGATTGAATTACCAGATGGGGGTAACCTGTATGAGTTGCCCGGCAGGAAGGGAATAGGCATTGATGTAAAAACAGGCGACATGCGTTTATGCGAAAAGGGATGGGCAGTAGCTGCGTTTATTCCACCAGCACATACCGGGCTTTACATGGCTGCTTACGAAACGCAACCGGAAGCACCAACACTTCCATTATTTTGCTATACTGCCGCAGGCTGGTTTGATAATAAATTTTTTGTACCTGCGGTACGCATAGAAAATGATATCCGCCAGGAAACAGAAGGGTATGATGAGGAGCAAATTGTAAAAGGAACAGACTACCTGATAAAAACATATCCCCATAACCGACTGGTAAAACATTTAATGGAAAATTGTTGCATGACATACAACTGCCCTGCTGCAAGAAATTTAGCCATGGGCAGGTGGGAGTGCCCGGTGCCATCTTCACCGGCATGCAATGCCAACTGTATCGGTTGCATCAGTTTTCAACCTGTGGAAGAAAACATCGTAAGTACACAGGACAGGCTAACTTTCAGGCCTACTCCCGAAGAGATTGTTGAGTTTACCGTGCCGCATTTGAAATCAGCGCCATTCCCCATCATAAGCTTTGGGCAGGGCTGCGAGGGTGAACCATTATTAATGTGGGAAACCCTGCGGGACAGCATCATTGAAATACGCAAACATACCCAAAAGGGAAGCATCAATATCAATACCAACGGCAGCAAGCCCGATGCCGTGAAAGCCTTGTGTGAAGCAGGTTTAAACAGTATGAGGGTGAGCACTAATTCTGCAAGGGAAAGTGTTTACACGCCTTATTACCGCCCCAATAATTATGTGTTTGCCGATATATTGGAGAGCCTTAAAGTAATGCGCAGTTATGGCGGCTGGACGAGCATAAACTATTTTGTTTTTCCCGGTATGACTGATAGCATTGAAGAATACGAAGCCCTCCGCAAACTGATAAAAGAGACCGACCTGTGCATGATACAATGGCGCAATTTTAATATTGACCCCGATTGGTACCTTGGTAAAATTGGTGTTGCAGAAACAGGGGAGTGTATGGGCGTAAAGCAACTGATGGAACTGATAAGGGAAGAATTTCCTAACCTGAAGTTTGGCTATTTTAATCCATCTATTGAAAGGATCAGGGGAAATTTTGAGGTTGATTTTGCACATTGATTCTGTAAGATTTTTTATCCCACTTTTCTAATTAAAATTAGTTGTCCGGGCCAGGAAGTTTTGTGGTAAATCGTTGTGTCACCCTCTTGTACATTTTCAGCTATGTGGCACGCTTTTTAAATCCGCTACCGTATTCTTCTCTTGAATTACAAGTTTTGATGGGGAGATTAAGATATAAAGTTATCCGTAAAATAGCAGTTACCGCAATACGAGAACAAAAGTACCTCATAGAATAAATGTACAAGAGTGCGACGCCAATGCAGATCCACAAAGCTTTATAGCCCGGACAACAATATAAAAAACAAATGCCCTGCATAAAAGCAAGGCATTCACATAAAATCATTTACTAAATTTTATCCCATTTTTTCTTCCAGCTCCATTACTTTTTCAAACACAATTTCATACTCTTTATTTAAGCTGATGAGTTCAGCGGTAACCAATTTATATTCGCTTTCGGTTTGCTGAAATTTTTCTTTGTTGGCATAACCATCAGGAGAAGCCATTGAAGTTTCCAACAATGTTTTACGCTGGTTAAGCTGCGCCAGTTTTTCTTCAATTTGCTGAAAACGGGTTTTATTTTTTTGGTATTCTTTTTTTACTTCCTTATCAACAGGGCTTCGAGGGGTTGCCAAAACTTCTACCACTATTTCTGTTTTAGCAGGTTGCGTTTTGTTATTTTTTGGCTCTGTATTTTTTGCAACCGGCTCAGCAATTTTAGCCGCAGCCAGCCTTCTTTCTTTCCAATCTTCCCATTCAGCATAGCTGCCTTTAAATTCAACAATTTTATGGTCTTCAATCTCCCATATTTTATTGGCAATCTTGCTAACAAAATGCCTGTCGTGACTAACAAATACAATACTGCCCTCATAATTATTCAATGCCCCAATCAACAAGTCAACCGAATGTATATCCAGATGATTGGTAGGTTCATCCAGCATTAAAAAATTAGCTTTGCTTACAATTGTTTTTGCCAGGGCAACTCTTGCCTTTTCACCACCACTTAATACTTTAATTTTTTTATCTACATCATCACCACTAAATAAAAAGCAACCCAGTAAACTTCTTAATTCCAAATCGGTTTTGCCACTGCGGCTATCCCTCATTTCATCCAATACAGTGTTGTTAATATTCAGTGCTTCCAACTGGTGCTGTGCATAAAAAGATTCCTCTACATTATGTCCCCATATCCTTTCGCCTGTAATTTCTTCATTGCCAACAATAACCCTTAACAAAGTAGATTTACCTTTTCCATTTGCACCTATCAAAGCTATCTTATCCCCCCGGTCAATTTCTGCTCCGGTATCTTCCATAATTACCAGGTCGCCAAAACGTTTCGTTACATGTTTCAGCGTACACAAAACCCTGCCCGGCTGCTTGTCTACCGAAAAGTTGATACGCATATTCGGCCTCTCAATTTCTACATTTTCTATCCGGTCTAACTTTTCCAGCCGTTTAACAATACTCTGTGCTGCGGCGGCTTTGCTGGCTTTGGCTTTAAAGCGTTCCACAAAACGTTCATTCTGCCTTATGTAATCCTGCTGGTTTTCATAAGCCTTTTGCTGCATATCAACCCTTAGTGCTTTCTCCGTTTCGTAGTAACTATAATTGCCTGTATAAAAATGTAATTTTTGCTGATATAGCTCTACCACTTTATTCACCATCCTGTCTAAAAAATAACGGTCATGGCTTACCATAACCACAGCGCCCTGGTAATGCTGCAAATATTTTTCCAGCCATTCAATACTGGGTAAATCAAGGTGATTGGTCGGTTCATCCAGCAACAATACATCCGGGTGCATCAATATCATTTTTGCCAGCAAAACCCTCATGCGCCAGCCACCACTAAATAACTTGTATGGCTTGTGTAAATTTTCGTTTGAAAAACCAAGGCCCTGTAAAATTTCTTCTGTTTTATGATGAATGTCGTAACCACCCAATACTTCCAGTTCGTGCAATTTTTCAGAATAATCGTGCGCCAGGGTTTCATCGCCTGTCCTTTCCAGTTCATGGCCGATGGCCTCAATTTCTTTTTCCAGTTCCTTCACTCTTTCAAAAGCTCCCATGGCCACTTCTAAAATAGAATCTTCTGTATCAAAGCTTAACAGGTCCTGGTGCAAAAAGCCAATGGTGGTTTCCCTGCCTTGTTCTACGGTTCCTTTGTTGGGTAAGTATTGCCTGGTAAGCACTTTTAATAAAGTAGATTTACCAGTACCATTGTAACCGATTAACGCAATCCGCTCGTTGGGTTGTATATGCCAGGTGGCATCTTCTACTATAGTCCGGGCTCCAAATTCAAACGTCACATTTTGTAATCCTAAAAGCATAATTGTATATAAAAAATTTATTGTTGATACCTGTTTTGCTGCAAAAGTAATTCAATCGGCAAACTATTTACTGATTTTGATGTTATCCCTTAGCTTTGTAAAAAGTACTTACATGAAAAAGATAGTATGGCTATTGGTTATTTTAGTATTTGCATTTAGTATATATTGGTTCAAATTCAGGACTCTTGATAGTTTTGAAGGTGCGAAGGCACAAGCTTTGAAGGCCAGCATTCACTCCGGCATTTTTAATAATAGTATTGATACAATGATGAATGCCTATTTCAATTTAAAAGCTGCATTTGTAGAGGCCGATACGTTGATGGCGAAAACTGCCGCAAAAAAATTTCTTGTTATGGCTGACAGTATCAAACTGGATGAGTTGAGGAAGGATACCAGTGGTATTGTGGAAACCGCCAGCATGCAGTTAAACGATATAAAAGCTAATGCTGAAAGCCTGTTGAAACAAACAACTATTGCAGAAATGAGACAGGATTTCAGGATGGTAGGCGAAAGCATTTACCCGTTGTTAAAAACAATTCATTACGGCGGCAAAACATTGTATTGGCAAAATTGCCCAATGGCATTTGGTGAGGGAAAAGAAGCCAACTGGATAAGCAATACAGAAGAAATTATCAATCCATACCTTGGCAAAAAAGACCCGGAATATAAAGCCACCATGCTGCATTGTGGCGAAGTAAAAGATAGCATTAAAGCACAGTAAGCGTAACCAACGAAAATCAACTGTAAAAAATTAAGTATTAAGAATCAGTATCAAATATGAAAATATATGCCTGTTTGTTTTTTTTGATGCTGGTTTCAATTGTTACAATAGCCCAAAAAAAATATACCATCAGTGGTTATGCAAAAGATGTACAAAATGGTGAAACTTTAATTGGTGCCACTATTACTATTAAAGACAATTCGAGGGGTATCACCAGCAATCAATACGGATTTTATTCCATCACATTGGTAGAGGGCAATTATGAGCTTATTTGCTCCTACACTGGCTATCAACCAAAAGTTATTGAAGTAAAATTAAGTGCCGATCAGCTACTTAATTTTGACCTGTCCGTAAAAGCAGCATTACAGGAAGTGGTAGTTACTTCAAAAAAAACAGATGGCAACGTAAAAAATGCACAGATGGGGAAGTTCGTTTTACCCATTGAACAAATAAAAGCTATCCCTGCATTTTTGGGTGAAGTGGATCTGTTGAAGACGATACAGTTGCTCCCCGGCGTACGTAATGCAGGCGAGGGTAGTGCAGGTATTTATGTACGTGGCGGCGGGCCAGACCAAAACCTTATCATGCTTGATGATGCCATCGTGTACAACACCGGCCATCTTTTTGGTTTCTTTTCTATTTTTAATTCAGATGCCATTAAAAATGTTTCGCTGATAAAAGGGGGGATGCCGGCCCAATATGGAGGCCGCTTATCAAGTGTATTGGATATCTCCATGAAAGAAGGCAATGATAAAAAATTCCAGGTAGAAGGCGGTATAGGATTGATTGCTTCAAGAGTTTCCATACAGGGCCCCATTAAAAAAAATAAAGCTTCTTTTATTATTTCTGCAAGAAGAACTTATATTGATGCGATTACAAAACCATTTGTAAAAAGTACCAGTCAGTTTTACGGCTCCGGTTATTATTTTTATGATCTGAATGCCAAAGTAAATTATCGTTTTTCTGAAAAAGACCGCTTGTATATCAGTGGTTATTTTGGAAGAGATGTGTTTGACTTTGTAAACGGAAAAAGAAGCCTTGATGTAAAAATCCCCTGGGGAAATGCAACAGGAACTGTTCGTTATAACCATGTTTTTAATAAACGGTTGTTTGGCAATACTTCCCTTATTTTTAATAATTATAATTTTTCTTTCCAGGCGGCGCAAAGCAATTTTAAAATAAAACTGGCCTCAGGTATCAAGGACATTACGTTGAAACAAGATTTTGACCTGTATCCTTTTACCGGGCATAAAGTGAAGTTTGGTGGCTTGTACACGTACCATAAATTTACTCCTTCTGTTGTGAGCGGCACACAAGATACTGTAGTTTTTAAACCTCAAAATGCGCAGGCAAAATATGCGCATGAGGCTGCAGTGTATGTGCAGGATGACTGGGATGTGAGTGACAAAATAAAGATCAATGCAGGTTTGCGTTACAGTTGGTTTCAGCAAATTGGGCCTTACAATATTTACACAACAGATGCCAACGGTAACCATACAGACAGTACTGTGTTTAAAGGCGGACAAGGCGTAAAAACTTACGGCGGGCTTGAACCAAGGTTTACTTTTCGATATGGCATAAACGATGAAACATCTATCAAAGCATCTGTAACAAGAAACCTGCAATATATTCACCTGGTAAGTAATTCAGGCAGTACTTTGCCAACCGATTTATGGGTGCCAAGTACCTATAAAGTAAAACCTCAAATAAGCTGGTTGTATGCAGCAGGCCTGTTTAAAAACTTTAAGGAGAACATGTATGAAACCTCGGTAGAGTTATATTACAAGAGTATGCAGAACCAGATAGAATACCAGGAGGGTTACACGCCCAATACATTGGAAGATACCGAAAACTTTTTTACGTTTGGCAAAGGCTGGAGTTACGGCAGCGAATTTTTCATTAATAAAACCAAAGGCAGGTTAACAGGATGGATCGGCTACACCTTAAGCTATACCTGGAGAAAATTTCCACAACTTAATTTTGGAGAAAAATATCCTGCCAAATACGATAGAAGAAATGACCTTAGCGTGGTGGCCTTGTACGAATTAAACAAACGCTGGAAACTATCTGGTACTTTCGTTTATGGCAGTGGTAATGCTACAACTTTACCCCAACGTTTTTACCTGGTAAACGGCGTACTAACGCAGGAGTATAGCCGCATTAATGAATATCGTTTACCGGCATATCACCGCCTCGATCTTGCTGCCATTTATTCTCCTAAAAAGAACGAAACCCGCAAATGGAAATCAGAATGGGTATTTAGTATTTACAATGTGTACAGCCGCAAAAACCCTTACTTCATTTATTTTGATCAAAATGGAAGTGCCTATGATGGTACACTAAAAGTGCAGGGCAAACAAGTGAGTTTGTTTCCCATTATTCCTGCAATTACGTGGAATTTTAAATTCTGATAATTGCTTTTTCTAATAATACTTTTTAAATTCGTTTTACGTTAATGCCTAAATCAACTTCAGTTTATTAATAATATACTACAGCAATGAAATACATAACCCACTTATCTATCTTAGTAATTCTAGCAGTATTGTTTAGTTGCAAAAAAGAAGGCACTTCATCTTCTGAACAAGGCAACAAAATAAGTTCTAAAGACCCTGTAGCATTGTCTAAAAGTATAAAGGCATGGCATGGTATTCGTATTGCAGGCAGTATCCCAAAAAGTATCGGTGGCGGCAATGCGCCGGTAATAGAAGCTCCTGAACAAAATTATATTCACGCCTTTACCGGAAAATTTGCAATTGTTATGCCCGTTATAGCAAGTGGTGATGTTGCCGGTTATTATGTAGGCATCCAAGGAGCATCAGAGTACTTCAAAATTGATTATACTAAGCCAAGGATAACCGAAAGACGTATGCATGCTGCAACAGAAAGAAAACCACCTCATTCAGGGGCTGGCTTTCGCCCTGATTCTACAGGGATTGGTAATACTTTTATTGATAGTTCAATAGTGTTGACATTACCGGCAGATATGCAAATTCCTGATACCTTCTGCATCACTTATTCTGCTTACGATATATCAGGCAACGTAAGCGATTCCGTTACAAGTTGTATTATAGTTTCAGCCTTAGGGGGCGATGCAAGTACTGGTTACCTAAATTCAAACTGGAGAATGTTTGCATCCAAAGATACCAGTGGTCAAAAGTTATACGACACAATTCAGTTTAATAAGTGGGTTACTTCACCTGATTTTTCAATTTATTATTGTAATACAATTGCTGCCGGAATAACACAGGTTAATAATTATTGCGATAACTCTTTTGCACCCTGTAGCCTCTTAAATGTTACGGATTCTGATTACATTGTTAATCGGGATTTAATGTTGGGTGTTGATGGCGCAATGACCTATTCCGATTCCTCTATGTTAAAAAGGATGAACATTTCCACATCGGGTTGTTCTGCATTTAATTTTGATTTAACATCCAACACTTACATTTCTCATGGAGGATGGACTGTGAAAGATAATAAAATGATTATAGTCTATGAATTTGATGGCGATGATACTCCGGATTATCAGGCAGATGAATTTAACTATCAGAAAATTAGTGACAATGAATTTCGCCTTGACTACAATGGCCTGCCAGATGGGGAAGGCTCTTACATTTTTAAAAGATTATAAAATCAAGTTTAACAGATAGCCCCAAGCGCAACCAGTTAAGTTTATTTAAAAGATAAGTAAACTTTGGTTAGCTCAGAAACCTGCACTGCTTTTAAGGTCATCCCTCTCTTTGTCAATTTCTTTATTAACAGATTTAAGAAAATTATCGACTGTAGTTTGTCGCTTAAAACTCTCTGCCTCTGGCCATGCGCTATTGAGAACTACAACGAGATGCCTTGCCGGGTCTAAGTGAATCATTTGCCCATGAATTCCCAATGCACGGAAAGTTCCATCACTCAAGGTCCACCATTGGAAGCCATAACCCCAACCGGGCCAAAGTTTAACCTGCGTTTGCGTTGCTAACTGCAACCAATCATCGGGAACAATAGATTTACCATTAATGCGTGCACCATCAAGAATGAATTGCCCGAACCGCCCGAAATCACGAAGTTTCATTTGCAGGCAGCAGCCTGCGAATTCCTGGCTTGTTCTGCCAATATTCCAGGTGGCTTTACTTTCCATACCATAGGGCGCCCAAATCTTTAAAGAAAGATATTCAGATAACGTTTTTCCTGTGGCAGCACTTACAAGAGCACCCAGCAAATGCGTTTCACCTGTTTTATAAACCCATTTTTTACCCGGCTCTGCCTCAGATGGCAAATGCCTCATGTAACTTATTGTTTCATCAATGCCGGAGTCAACAGGTTGCATGTAAAACTTTACAATATCAGAATTTGGATCAGTATAGTTTTCGGTCCATTTTACACCAGTGGTCATTGTTAGCAGATTGCGGATGGTAACTTTATCGTAGGCACTGCCTTTAAGATCAGGGATGTACTTTGTTACGTAGTCATCAATACCTTTAATAAATCCATCTTTGATAGCAGCACCAAGAAGTGTACTCGTTACTGATTTTGCAACAGATTGCGATGTCCACCGCTCTGCATCACTGAAGCCAAGCGCATAACGTTCCAGCCTTATCTTTCCATCTTGTAAAATAAGAATACCCGCCACTTTTTGCGCTGTAATAAATGCATCCAGCTCTTTTTCTTTTTGCCCACCTTTACTAAATGCTGCTATGGCTCTACCTTGTGGAAGTTTATGCACCTTCTTGCCTTTAGTTACATCACGTGTTTTAAAAACTTCGTCGAAATGTGCAAAGCCAAATTCCTTTTCTTCCTGGTTCCAGCCGAAAGTGTTTTTAGAGAGTGAATCTGCATTAGTGATGCTCTGCGCAAGAGAAGGTAAAGCTGAGAAGAGTATAGAAACTGTTAAGATAATGTACAGGAATGACGAGATAACTTGTATGCGCATGATTTGATTACTATTTGCAAGTTGTTAAAAAATAACACTCTACCGCTACGAGCGACACCAATTCAAATATAAAAATAAATTTCCCCAAAGAATTGAAGGCTTTTGTTTGCAATAGCCACCAACTTGTAAATAGGTAAAAGTTTTGGTGTTTCTAAACTTTCGGCAATTTTTGTAAGTTGTTGATTTTTTATTCTTTAAAAAAATTTACTCAATCATTATTTGGGTAAAATAACTTTCGCAAATACAATTTTGCTTTATAATACTTAACTGGTTAAATTCGTAAGGCCATGCTGTTTCTCACTTACAAACCATCTGGCACAGTGTCCTTCTCCGATGCCTTCTGGTTACTGAATTTTCATGCGATACTTTACGTCTATAATATTAGTAACGTGTTGACACTGGAAACCAGCACTGCAAAACCATCGCCTCATTGCAGCACCTATTAGCATTTCGTTCTGCAAATGCACTTCTGCGCCTTCTGATAATATTTTTTTATGGCAACTTTACACTTCTGTTGTTGGTCAATAAGACCAACAACGGCTTCCTCCATAGGAGGGTTTTTTTAACGGCATACCAACAAGGGCACAAAAGAATTGCTGCCAACTTGTAAATTGTTGATTTTTATTGTTTAAAAAAATATACGCAATCACATTATTTGGGTAAAATAACTTTCGCAAATACAATTTCGCTTTATAATACCTAACTGTTAAATTCGTAAAGCCATGCTGTTCTCACTTACAAACCATCTGGCGCAGGTATCCTTCTCCTGTGTCATTTGGATACTGGTTTTCCATCCGGCAACTTTACATTGCCGAACATTAGTAACATGCTGACACTGGAAACCAGCCCTCAAAAACCATCGCCTCATTCCAGCGTCTCTTTATGATTTCGTTCGCCTAAGACATTGCTGCGCCAGTTGAAGAAGCTGCTCCATTCCAAACCCCATCCCCGCTACAAACTTTTTATATAATCCGCACAGCCCTTCATTACAGTGGGGTCAGTTTCCATCTCAACAAAAATATATTGAAGTCCGCCTACTTTGGCGGCGTCAAAAAAATCTTTCCAGTCAACAATGCCCGTTCCCATTGTTACTTCTTTGGTATGATCCGAAGGAGCATAATCCTGAAGGTGGGCCGATATAAAACGGCCGGGGAATTTGCGGAAATAATCCTGCGCCTTATAACCAGACGTAATAGCAGCTACCTGAAACTGCATTTTTACCAGCGACGGGTCCACGTGCTCCAGCATCAGATCATATTGCGGACGGTCATTGATCTTTTCGTCAAACTCGCCGTTGTGGTTATGATAGCCGGCTATCATGCCACCCTTCTTCACCAGCTCACCCACATGGTTCATTTGGTCGCAACGCTGCTTTATCTCATCTGCCGTTTTAGCGCTCAGCCCGCCTGAGCACACCATGGTTTTCAACCCCATCTGGTTGGCAAATTCAATACGCTCCGCCAGGCTTGCATCGTCTGTTATCTCCTTCCAGGTAAAATGGCAACTGGTAGTTTGCAGGCCGGCATCGTTGGTTATCTTCTTTAATTCCTTACCCGAATATTTTGCCAGCGGAGCAAAAGGCCCCTGGTATCCTTTGGGGCTGCACCATTCTACATTCTGATAACCATAGCCAGCCAGGCGCTTCATGGTCTCTGTCGGTTGCAGGCAAATCACATCCCGGTACACATAACTCTGAAAGCCGAGCGGCATATTAATGCCTTTCCTGTTGGCCATGGCAAGTAAGCCAGCAGGCAGAGCACCAAGCATTGCGGTAGAGGCAAGCCCTGTGGCGGCATTGCCCAAAAAAGATCTTCTGTTCATAACAATCGTTTTAGTTGTGTGAGTAATTAAAATTGCAAAGGCAGGCAACAATGAAGGGGTTTTTGCTAACCAGCACTTATTGCTGGCATAAGATAAGTATTAATATGCGATAGGCATTAAACAGGTCAGAAAATATTTAAAAGCAGCTCACTGGTTGTTATGTAATTTTTAAAGCTGCTGAATTTAAAATATGGGAAGATCGCCGGATAGAGGGATCTTTTCCTTTCCAGCAACGGCGCTCAACGGGCTTTTGGGCAAGGCTGAGGCCGTTGTGTAAGGTTGAATTAAAGTCATTCAGGGTTTGAAGGTTATAAAAAACATTCCGTTATTATAAAGTATGATGTGCTTTACAGGCATCAAATAAAGTTAAAGCGGGTTTGAAACAGATGCTATAAAGCGTAGTTAAATTTAAAACCAGTATCTCCGTAGTAAGCAAGTTCCCCTGCCCACGCACCGGCTCGTGAGGACCTTGCTG
>JANYFT010000037.1 GCA_025359625.1 Ferruginibacter sp. | reverse complement strand
AGGCTTACATTTAAAATTTCAGCCTTTTTATTCGGAGCCTTGATTTTTTTTGTTTCTTTTTTTTATCAAGAAAAAAAAGAAAATAGGGTCTAACACAATAAAGTAAATGCTTTGCGAACTAAAGGCCTAATTCTATATTTTTATTTAAATTTATAGCATGTATAAAATGAATAAGTCATATTCAAAAGCCCAAACTTTTGCAGGTGCTGAAAAGGATAAGCTTTTTTTAAAGACTGATTCTTTATCAGAAAGGCTTAGTCAGGCCTGGTATTTATCTGCTATGGCTTACGGCATTGATCCTCAAAATCCACCAAAAATGCAAAAGCTTTTAGTCAGCATTCGTAAAAGAGAAATATAATGCCCAATATATTTAATGAAGATTTTAGGGATTTCATAAACGCTCTTAATAAACATCAGGTAGAATACCTGCTTGTCGGGGGATACGCTGTTATTTTAAATGGCTATAGAAGAACAACAGGTGATATGGATATTTGGGTGAAGGTCTCAGCCGAAAATCATAGGAAATTGATTAATGCCTATTTATCTTTTGGACTACCTACAGTGGATATTTCAGAAGATA
The DNA here is from genome assembly GCA_025359625.1 of Ferruginibacter sp. Taxonomy (GTDB): domain Bacteria; phylum Bacteroidota; class Bacteroidia; order Chitinophagales; family Chitinophagaceae; genus Ferruginibacter. The sequence continues at coordinate 3,368 of JANYFT010000037.1, read as the reverse complement.
ATTTTTTAGCCAATAATGAAATAGAAGTTTTTACCTATGGTATTCCTCCGGTGAGTATTGATATAATGAAAGTTGTAAAAGGTTGCAATTTTGAAGAGGCATATGAATTAAGTAACATTTACAATGAAGAAGGTTTGCTAATAAGATTTATTCATATCAATACTTTGATACAAGCCAAAAAAGCATCTGGCAGATTTAAAGATTTGGATGACATTGAAAAATTAAGCAGCCAATAAAGCGATCAATTCTCAGGTTGAGGTTTTGTTATCTACATAAAAAAATAACGATTAGATTATAATTTACCCGCTATTTTTTATAAGCATTTCTTCCTTTACCTTATCAATATAAGATTCCCTTTTTTATAAAATACTTCACAGTTATCTGCTGCTTTAATATAATAAACATAATTGCCGATGTCGGCTGCTTTCCCCCTGTATGTTCCATCCCAGCAATCATTATCGCTGGTGGTATGAAAGACCAAACTTCCGTACCGGTTGTAAATGGAGATGTCTACCGATTTTAGGAAGGTAAAATGCTTCACCCTGAAACAATCATTTATGCCATCACCATTCGGGGTAAAAGCTGACGGAATAAAAAAGGCAGCAATACCACCTTTATTTACAAATACAGTAATGGTATCTGATGCTATGCAGTTGGTAGTAAAATCGGTGGCCGTAACAAGGTACAATGTAGTAGCCGATGGAGATGCCAGCGGATTAGCAATAATGTTGTTATTCAATGCGCCGGCAGGCGACCATAAAAATTGCGCTGATCCGGTGGCAGATAATTGTGCACTGGCAATACTGCAATCAACATCATTTGATTTTGACGCTTTGATAATTGGTACGGGTAATACAGTTACTGTTGTACTCAATGTAGCTGAATTGTTACAGGCAATTTCTTTTATTGCCACCGTGTAAGTAGTGTTGGCATTACCAATCGTATTAGGGTTGGCTATGCTGGGGTTACTAACCAGCGATGCAGGGCTCCAGGCATACACATCACCACCAGCAGCATTTAATTGAACGGCGGTATTTGTGCAGGTAGTATCAGCAGGGGAGATTGTAAAAACCGGGGTTGGCCTCACAGTAATTTTTACTGAATCTGTGACAGTGCAACTATTCGTTCCCGTTACAATAACGCTGTAAGTAATATTGCCTGTTGGAGATGCTTTAGGGTTAGGTACACCAGCATTATCAAGTCCGGCAACAGGTAGCCACTGATAAGTAACTCCACCTGTTGCAAGTAACTGCACTGTTACATTTTTACAGATAGCGGTATCAGCCGATTTAGTAATAACGGGTAAAGCTTTGGTAGAAATAACAACAGTATCAGCAGCCTTGCATCCCTTGCTGCTTATGCCCGTCACAATGTATTGTGTAGTGGCTGTTGGTGTTGCTATTGGATTATTGATGGCTGCATTGGTTAGCCCTGTTGATGGCAACCAGTTGTAGGTAGCTGCACCCGATGCAAATAACTGCACTTTATTACCGGCACAAACCAGGGTATCCTTATTTGTTTTTACAACCGGTTTATCTACCGAAATAATAACACTGTCCCGTTTAATTAAAACAGGCGAAAAAGAAATATCATCCAGTGCAAAATCATTACCCTGCACCAGGGTATTTTTATTTACAATAGAAATGGAAGCAGTGGTATTGTTGCCTGAGTTCCAGGTGGTATAAAACCTGCTCCAGGTGCAGGTTGGTAAAGCCGCAGTAATTAATGTACCCACATCGCCACCATTAATAGAAAAACCCAGTTGTGCCGGATTGGGTGTAAACAAAGCCTGTATCCAGGTAGCAAAAGCATAATTGGTATTGGGTGTCACAGTAACAGTTTGGTTCCATATCGTAACCTCACCAACGGGCGCACCATTTACCAGCAGCATGTTACCGTTACCGGTAGTATGGTCTGTACAGGGGCTTAAAGATGCGTTCCAATTTTGTGGGTTTGCGCCAACAAAATATTGCCCTTCCGTTACATTGGGATTGGCAAAATTATAATTAGAGGTGAAGCCGGAATTACCTGCACTAAAATCGCCATTGGCAATAATGTTATTACCAGGTATTTCAGCAGTAAAGAAATAGGTAATGGGAACTGGTGTATTTGTCACAGGATTCGCAGAAAGTGGATCATTTAAATAAGTAGTTGGCGTCCAGCAAAAACCAAGTGATGGGGTTGTAAGCAATTGTTTAGTTGTGCCAAAACAGATCGTAGTATCTTTTGTAAGTATGATATCATCGCTAAGAATATTAACTGAAATATTTTTTGTAATCGTATCAGTGCAGCCTGAATTTTGAACACTATATTTTACGGTATAAGTTCCGGTGGAAGCATACAAATGGGTAGGAGTATTATTACCTGCAACAGTGCCACCATCTCCAAATAACCAGGTAGGGTTTACCGGTGTGTTACCAATATTAAAGAACTGTACTGAAAGCGGATTACAGGAATTCTGTTTGTAAGAGAAATCAAAATTTGATCCGATGGTAGTAATAGTTGTTTTGGTACTGTCTATACAACCATTTTCATCCGTAACAATTAATGTTACTATATAATTGCCGGCGGTAATAAAGGTATGGGAGATATTTTCTATGTTAGCTGTATTTCCATCTCCAAAGTCCCAATTCCATTGCTTTACAGGGAAATTTAAGATGTAAGCAAGACCTACAAATTTAAAAGTATTACAGGAAATAGCGGTGGTTTGTATCTTAATAGAATCAATGTTTTTCTTAAATAGTTTAGTATCAAATGGAAGTACAAGTTTATAAATAACCTGTCCGGCGTTTCCCGGAAGTGCTCCCCATGCCACGGCTGGTGATGTTTGTGAGACGCCATTTTGTGCGCCGGAAAGAGTTGGAACTATACTACCAGGTAAAGAAACATTGTTTATGTAAAGTACCCCTCCACTTCCGCCACCTCCTGGCCCATGACTATATATGGAAGATAGTGGTGTGTTATCAGCCCCATTACCTCCTTTACAAATAATTGAATTGACAGGGGCTATCAGATTATTTACTTGAAGTATGACGGTACCCCCAGCTCCACCACCACCAACGCCTTCATTGCAATTAGCGGTACAATATTTACCACTGTCTCCATTAGATATTATGGAGAAGCTTTTTGCATTAAAATATTTAGATTGTATGATAACGATTCCTCCTCCATTTCCTCCATCAGGATTAAATGAACTTGTGCCATTTAAATCGTTTGCATCTCCTGCACCTCCACCTCCGCCCATAAAAATTTTATTTACAGCAGATGAATATAATAAAGCTTTACCTGGTAAACCGCCATTATCATTGGGGGTAACAGTGCATTGTTCAAATTGATTACCTCCCTTTCCACCGGCCGTATTATTTGAG
>JANYFT010000023.1 GCA_025359625.1 Ferruginibacter sp. | reverse complement strand
TTTTTGATTAATGTTGGATACCTGCTCATTATCTGTTACTGATCCGGTAACAAAAGGCAGGCCTCCGGCAACTCCATAATTATTTAAAACAGTATTGGCTTCAACAATATTTTTACTTAATTGTACCTCCAAACTATTTTTTAGCGCTATGTTAACGGCATCGGGTAAACGCAATATATTCTGTGCAGCAACAGCTAGTGAAACCAATAATAAAAAAATACATACAACTGATTGCTTCATCCTAATTGTTGAAGTTGTGGTAGGTTTGGATACCAGCCACGGCTGTTTTAGTAATTGCTTCATCCTTTTAATTTTCCCAATTTAACTATTTGTATTTTCTGATTTCTCATTATCGTTTTCTACATTTATTGCCGGGGAAACAGTATTGGTATCTTCTACTTTTTTATGGTTACCAGACAAGAAAGTATAGATGGCCGGAATGATAAATAAAGTTAGTATCAATGAAAATATGATTCCCCCCACTACAACGATACCCAATGGTACCCGGCTTGTAGATGATGCACCCAAACCTAATGCAATGGGCAAAGCGCCTAAAGCAGTAGCAAGGCTTGTCATTAAAATTGGCCGTAACCTTTGTTGTGATGCCTGTAAAATCGCCTCCATCTTATCAACTCCCTGGTTTCTTTTTTGATTGGCAAATTCTACTATCAATATGCCATTCTTGGTTACCAGCCCTATCAGCATTATCATACCTATTTCAGAAAAAATATTCAGCGTTTGATTAAAAATAAATAAGCTCAGCAACGCACCTGCCAATGCCAGTGGCACGGTGATCATGATCGTTAACGGATCAGTAAAACTTTCAAACTGCGCCGCAAGGATCAGGTAGATCAGCATCAGCGCTAACCCAAATGCAAATGCAATATTGGAAGAACTTTCTGCATAATCCCTTGACGGGCCTGTTAAGGATGTCTGATAACTTTCATCTAACAATCTCTTCGCAATGGCATCCATTGCTTTCACTCCGTCACCTACTGTTTTTCCATCTGCCAGTGACGCAGCAATGGTAGCTGCTTTATACCGGTTATAATGATACAAGGTAGCAGGGCTGCTACTTTCTTCCAGTTTTATTACCGCACTAATGGGTATTTGCTGGCCTTTATTATTGCGCACATATAATTTAGAAATATCGTCGGGCTGGCTTCGTTCGCTTCTCTCCACCTGTGCTATGACAGAATATTGAAACCCATTCATTATAAAATACGCCAACCGCCCGCCACTGAAAGCTGACTGCAATGCAGCAATTACATCCTGCGATGATAAGCCTAGATCTTTTACTTTAATCCTGTCCAGCGTAAGTTGAATTTCGGGTTTGTTGAATTTTAGGTTAACATCTACATTAGCAAAAGTCTTATCTTTTTTTGCTTCATCCAAAAACTTCGGTATCACGACTTTTAATTTATTAAGGTCCTGGTTCTGCAATACAAACTGCACGGGTAAGCTACCCCTCGACCCTGCTCCAACAGCGATGGTTTGTTCCTGCACGGCAAATATCCTGGCATCATTAAACCGTAATAATTTTTTTTGAAGATCGCTTGCTATCTGCGCCTGGCTCCTGCTTCTCTCGTCGGGCTCAACCAAACCCAACCTGGGCTGGCTGCTATTAATAGCTCCGGCTGGGGTACGGGCAAAAACAAAATCCCGTTCCGGTACGGAATCGTACAAATAATTACCAATATTATCTGATATATTTTGCATCCTTCCGTAGCTGGTTCCTTCCGCAGCGGTAACAGTAAAGCGTATACTGTTCCTATCTTCCAGCGGAGCTATTTCACTTTGCAACCTTGTAATTATTAACCCGATAAGTATACCACAAATTGCTACCACTACCCACGCCATCCATCTTACTTTTAAAAATCCTTTCAACCAACGGAGGTATCCATTTTCCATCCCTGTAAAAAAGGGTTCTGTTTTATTATAAAATTTGCCATGACCTGCTTTTTTTCTGCTCAAAACCACATTTAAAACTGGCGTAATGGTAAGCGATACCAATGCAGAGATCAACACTGCCGCAGCAAGTGTTACTCCAAATTCCCTGAATAAGCGACCTACAAATCCCTGTAAAAATATAACCGGCAAAAACACAATGGCCAGTGTTATAGAGGTAGAAATTACCGCAAAAAATATCTCTTTACTTCCTTCAAGTGCAGCCTGCCTTATAGGCATCCCTTTTTCAAATTTACTGAAGATATTTTCTGTTACTACTATGCCATCGTCCACCACCAGCCCCGTCGCCAATACAATGCCAAGCAACGTTAATATATTAATGGAAAACCCTGAAAAATACATCACGAAAAACGTAGCGATCAAAGAAATCGGAATATCAATTAATGGGCGAATAGCAATAAGCCAGTCTCTGAAAAAGAAAAATATTACCAGCACCACCAAAGTAAAAGATATGGCTAAAGTATCTTCCACTTCCTTAATAGATTTGCGGATATTGGTCGTGTTGTCAAGCAACACATTCATTTCAATATCTGTTTTACTGGTTTTTTTGATGGCCGCCAACTTCTTGTTAAAGTCATCCGCTATCTGGATATTGTTGGCGCCAGGCTGTGGTATCAGCACAATTCCTACTGCATTTACTCCATTATACTTCCACCCCTGCTCTAATGTTTCAGGGCCTATTTCCACACGGGCAATGTCCCTTAACCTGACAATACCACTACTGTCTTCCTTTAAGATGAGGTTTTGAAAATCTTTTTCACTGGTTAATCTGCCCAGTGTTTTAATAGTAAGTTCTGTATTGTTGCCATAAATTTTTCCCGGTGGAAGGTCAACATTTTCATTTTTAAGCGATGTCCTGATATCAGTAAAAGAAACGCTTTGCGCATTCATCTTATCAGGGTCTAACCAGATACGCATAGCATATCTTTTTTGCCCGAATATATTTACTGCACTTACCTGGTTAATGGTTTGAAACTGTTGCTGCAAAACGTTTTCCGCATAGTCGCTTAACTCCAGCAAACCTTTGGTTTTGCTTTGCACGGCCAATATCAAAATAAAATCACTGTTAGCATCCGATTTGGTAACTACCGGTGGTGCATCAATATCCTGTGGTAAACTGCGGCTGGCCTGGCCTACTTTATCACGTACATCGCTGGCCGCAACTTCAAGGTCAACCCCTAATTCAAACTCAACTGTTATGTTGCTGTTACCTAAAGTACTGGATGAATTGATGGTTTTAATACCGGGTATGCCATTAATTTGTTTTTCCAGTGGCTCGGTAACCTGGCTTTCCATAATATCCGGATTGGCACCGGTGTAAGAAGTGCTTACCGTTATGATTGCAGGATCAATGGCAGGATAATCCCTGATGGCCAAAAAAGTATAGCCCACTATACCAAACAAGATGATCATTAAGTTTAATACCGTAGCAAAAACTGGCCGCTTTAAAGAAAATTCAGAAATATTCATGCACTAAAACGGGATCTAATTTTTATGAAATTTGTAACTCATCCTTCAATTAGCAATATTCAGCCGGAGTATTGATTTCCTTCTTTTTTAAAATCTTTTGCCAGCTATTTAACCAGCATAGCATCCGTCAACTCCTGTAATTTTTTTACACTTCTAACCTGCAATACACTTTTTGGCCGGGCAAATAAAACGCCTGTTACCACAACGGAATCTCCGGCATTTATTCCTTGTACCACTTCAACACTATTGGCTTCCCTTACACCGGTTTTTATATTTACAAAACTGGCCAGCCCATTTTTTACAAGAACTACCTGGTTATTTTTATCATCAGGAATAATACAATTGGTAGGTACTTTTATAGACGACCTGTTTTTGCCAGCATCAATGTACACTTTTACAAAAACACCGGGGTTGGCAGTGCTTCCCTGCAATACCGCCCTTACTTTTACATTGCGGGTGTCGGTATTGGCACCCGGTTCTGTAGCTATGATAACCGCTTTCCGGTTTTCTTTTGTTGCTGCATCCAGCTCTACCGTAATAACCATCCCGGTTTTGATAATGCTGCTATATATGTCGGGCAACGTAAAATCTATTTTTACCTGGCTGGTTTGCTGCAGCGTGGCAATTACAGTGGCTGGTGATACATAGGCCCCCGGACTTACGGCACGTAACCCTGCCACCCCGGTGAAGGGTGCTTTAATAATTGTTTTTTCAACTAGCGCCTGGGTGTAAACAATATCTGCTTTTAAACTATTTACCTGGTTTAGGGCCACATCATAATCTGCCTGGTTTAGGCCATTTATATCCAGCAATTTTTTATAACGGCCAACTGTTGTTTGTGCCAGTTCTAACTGCACTTTACTTTTAGCAATTTGTGCACGCAGTTCTGCATCGTTCACCCTTGCAATAACAGTTCCTTTAGCAACTGTTTTGCCTTCAGGCACATTCAGGTAAGTAAGCCTTCCACTTACTTCCGGCCTAAGTTCTACATATTCACCTGCTATTACAGTTCCGTTGGCTTCTACAACATTAGTAATAGGTTGTGGCGATGCAATAATTACATCCACAATGATAACTGCTCTTTCATTTTTAGAAACAGGTGTTGTAGATTTATTTTTACAATTAAAGAAAGCAAATACACATATTACCAATAAGGAAATAAAGAAAACTCTTTTGTACAAATCTTGCATTTTATAACTACGTTATTAATAAAGGAAACAAATATAATTGGTTTTGCCATCCCACAAGTTTACAATACAGCAATGGTAATTAATCCCTTTTAATGTATCACATGTAGTAAATAGTTATTCACAAATATCAAACCGAGCTTTAAACAGCAATTTCTTTTACTGTAGCAAGCAGCGATAATTTGAGAACTCTTTCAATTATCAACAGGTCTATTTATAATTTTTACCGTTCTTTGCGTAAAATTAAAAGCATGACACCTCTTGTTGGTATTATAATGGGCAGCGAAAGCGATCTTGAAATTATGAAAGGCGCTGCCGAAATGCTGCGACAGTTTGAAGTGGAACCAGAGTTAACCATTGTATCTGCCCACCGTACGCCGGAGCGTTTGCGGGAGTATGCCAGCAAAGCAAAAGAAAGAGGTTTAAAAGTGATCATAGCAGGCGCAGGCGGTGCTGCGCATTTAGCAGGCATGGTGGCCGCTCAAACCATTCTACCGGTTATAGGCGTACCTGTAAAATCATCCAATTCGCTTGATGGATGGGATTCTATCTTATCCACTTTGCAAATGCCCTATGGCGTACCGGTAGCAACTGTTGCTTTGAACGGCGCCAAAAATGCCGGCATACTTGCTGCACAAATATTGGCATTGCACGATACTTCCATTGCAGGTAAATTAGAAGCCTACAAAGAATACCAGGATGATATTGTAATGGAAAGTGTAAAGAATGTAAAGTACCTCGGCTTTACCAACGAGTTTGATAAATAGTTAAGTAAAATTATTGCACGGGCTAAGAGCCGTATTGTAACTTTTATCAAAGAGCAGATAAATATTTATGTAGAAATATTTATTCCAGAATAATCCCAAACTCCTGCTGCAATCCTTTTGAATTGTCATAGATCATTTCAATAAAACCCTTTCCCCAAATGGCATAAAATGGCAATAGGTTACTTACACGTTCCTGTAAATTATTATTGGCAAATAACTGCATTTTCAGTTTTTGCAGTTGTCGTTGCTGGGCGGCAAATTTTTTCTTTTCGGCGCTAAGTATTTTCTTTTCGAGCGCCGTAATTTTATTTAAAGCCTGTGTTTGCAGGGCATCCGTATGTGTTTGTAAAGTAACATCAACATGGGCTGCAAGTTTTTTTATGGCTTCGTAAAGATTGAAAATTTGCTGTTTTTCCTTTTCAACAGTCAACTGTAAAGCACTATCTCTTTTTACCAATTGATTTATAAGTTCCAGCTCTGGCTTAAATAAATCTGTATAATTAAATTGTAATTTTTCAGCAATAACCTGCAACTCTTTACTCACAAACAAAAAAGAATTACGTACTATCAACATCGGGTAAGGAATGGCTACGGCTTCGAAAACTTTTTTTAATTCAAGCCAGTAAGCCACCTCTCCGCCGCCGCCAATAAAGGCAATGTCCGGCAATATCATTTCCTGCAAAACAGGCCTTAAAATTACATTGGGGCTAAAGCGTTCAGGATGATCATTCAGCTCCAGCAACATTTCTTCTTTCGTAAATTTTAGCGCTGTATTTATAATTAAGAAATCGTTGCCCGCTTGGTCAATTCTTTCTCTTTTATCATCCAGTAAATAAAATAAATTTATTGCTCTACCACTCGCCTGTACCTTATATTCCGCAGGAAATTGTGCCACGGTTTCCTTTACAGCTTCATGAGAAAAACCTTCGAGCAATTCTTTGTTTATCACCGGGTTAAAAGCTTTTTTTACAACATTGCTATCAGGTAATAAAATCAATAACCCATAGTCTGCAAACAATGTATTCACCAGTTTAAAAGTAGCCTGCTCAATAGTTATATCCAATTGATAACAGTCCCTGATTATCCCGATTATTTCTCCGCCAAAAGGATACACCAATAATTGCCCGCTGATGGTTTCCATCAATTGTATCAAAGCTTCATCCACCTTCATTCTGCCAACAGCACCTGTTTGTTTGGTGGCCCATTCAAACTTTTCGCCTTTTATAAAAATATGCCCCAGCTCATCCAGGTCTGCATCTTCGCTGCCCATATAATATACCGGCACAAAATTATTCTCGGGTAATTCAATCTGTAATTCTTCGGCCAGTTTAACCGCATGTAAAATTTTGTAAATAAAATACAAATGCCCAGTAAATATATTAGGCTGGTGGGCAGTGCAAATGGTAAATGTATTATTGCTATCCAACTGGCCGATGTATGTTTTTTGCTTTGCAGTCAGTTCAATATTTTGATATTGCCTGTTCATTATTTCTACCAGTAACCTCCTGTCTGTAGCAAATAGTTTGCGTTTTTCAATGGCTGCTTTTATACCTTCAATAGAAACAGAATATTCGTAAAACGGGTGTAGCATCGGATTATCGGCAATGTAATCCGTTATCATTTTTGAGAAATAACCCGTTGCCTCGTAAGGGGTAAACTGTGTTTCTATATCCATCAATGCCTACTTCATTTTTAAAACTGCATAATTGGGGTGTTCTGGGTTTACTATCAATTGCTGCCGTGATGGATGTATCAGTACATCCATTTCTTCCATTGGTATTGCACCCAACAATGATTCGCTATCACCTTGTAAAACAAAAGCACTACACACTGCTTTTCTGTTAGCAAATTTTATAGTAACAGGCCCTACTACATCATATTCCACAACACGGTTATCTGCTAACTGTACTTTTCTTTTTTCAATAAATGGCAACTCTAACTGAGATTGTATTGTTTCGTTGATAGCCATCATGTATGCACCGCTATCAACAAGCATGCTAAGTCTAACTACCCTTATCTCATCATCACCGATAATATTCTTTCTGGCATTCTCAAGATCAACAGCATTGATCAATTCAATATCAGCATAAACTAATCCCATAAAAATTTATTTAATACAAATATAGTTATACAACTTCTCCTTCCATATCATAATCATAAGCTTTTGTAATTTTTACCTGCACAAATTCGCCAATGGTCAATTTCTTTTTACTGTTTATGAGTACTTCATTGTCTACTTCAACACTATCAAATTCTGTGCGGCCCAAATAGCGGCCTGCTTCTTTTTTATCTATCAATACCTTAAAGGTCTTATCCACTTTTTCCTGGTTCTTCTCCAGGCTTATTTCCTGCTGTACTTCCATTATTTCCTGCGCCCGTTCTTCTTTTTCTTCTGCCGGCACATCGTCAATCATGCTGTGTGCACTGGTGCCTTCTTCGTGGCTGTAAGTAAATATGCCCATCCTGTCAAAACGCATTTTTTGTAAAAAGGTTTTTAATTCTTCCACATCATCTTTTGTTTCGCCGGGGAAGCCTGCTATTAAAGTAGTACGCAGACAAATATCCGGAATTCGGTTGCGTATCCCGCCAATCAGGTCTTCCATCTCTTGCCGGGTTATTTGCCGCTTCATCAAATTGAGCATATTATTGGCTGCATGTTGTAACGGCATATCCAGGTAGTTGCAAATATTCTCCCTTTCCTTAAGAACATCAATAATCTCCATCGGAAATTTGGAAGGATAAGCATAATGGAGCCGTATCCATTCTAATCCCTTTACATCTGCAAGCGCATGCAATAATTTGGGCAGTTCTCTTTTCTTGTAAATATCAAGGCCATAATAAGTTAATTCCTGTGCTATCAGCATCACTTCTTTCACACCCCTATCCACCAAACGTTTGGCTTCATCTACCAGCGATTCTATTGTTCTGCTAACATGCTTGCCCCTCATTAAAGGAATGGCACAAAACGAACAGGTACGGTTACAGCCCTCACTAATTTTCATGTAGGCATAGTGTTGAGGAGTGTATAGCAATCGCTCCCCCATAAGGTCTGCCTTATAATCGGCGTTAAATTGTTTTAGGATCATGGGTAATTCCATGGTACCAAAGTAAGCATCTACTTCCGGTATCTCCGCTTCTAAATTATTTTTATAGCGTTCACTAAGACATCCTGTAACATATACTTTGTCTACTTTGCCCCGGCGCTTTAATTCTACCTGGCCTAAAATGGTATTGATACTTTCTTCTTTTGCTTTTTCTATAAAACCGCAGGTATTTACTATCACAATATTGTGGTCCCGTTTACCACTTTCATGCACCACGTCTATTTCATTGGCTAATAATTGACCGCTCAGCACTTCGCTGTCCACCATATTTTTACTACAGCCCAGGGTAATGATATTTACCTTATCTCTATACAATGATTTTGTTTTCATATTTAAATGTTGGTAAAGGTAAGTAGTTTGTATTATCTGCCCATTGTTGATGGCTGTAATAGCGACGGAACCCATATCCAGAAACTCTTTCCGGGATAATGAAATCAATCGTTTATACCGGTAAAATACATACTAATAAAAAACATTAATTTAATAATACTTGTTAACTTCGTCACGATTTTAACAAATCAGCAATGATACCAAAACTATTGCTGGCCGTACTTTTTACCTTGTGCTCTTTATGTAATGTATACGCCCAGCATTCTACAATTAACGGTCAAATAAAAAATGCTACAGGCAATGCGCTTGGGGGTTCAAGTATATTATTATACCGGTTTACTGATAGTTTATTGATTAAAACAGCTATTGCCGATACTAAGGGTAATTACGAAATTACCCAGGTAAAAGCAGGTAGCTATTTTATTATGGCCAGTTTTACAGGCTATTCAAAATTATCAACACTCGTTTTTGGGGTGCCGGAAAATGAAAAAGTTATAGTACCTGCAATTTCTTTACAAATAGGCAATAACAAAATGCAGGTCGTGACGGTAACCGGTACTTATAAAAAACCCATTATTGAAGTAACGGCAGATAAAACTATTTTTAATGTGGAAAGCAGCATTAATGCTACTGGCAGCAATGCATTTGAACTATTACAAAAATCGCCGGGTGTGGTTACGGATAAGGATGATAATATTATTTTGAAAGGAAAAAATGGTGTACGTATATACATTGATGGGAGGCCAACAGAAATGGATGCTGGGGGTGTTGCCGCTTATTTAAAATCTATTAATTCGGCTGATATAGAAGCTATAGAAATAATTAGTAACCCTTCAGCAAAATATGATGCTTCGGGCAATGCAGGTATCATCAACATCAAGCTTAAAAAAAATAAAAACATTGGTTTTAACGGATCTGTTTCGGGAGGAATGAATATTGGTACCAGCATCAAAACAAATGGTTCATTCAATTCAAATTATAGAAATAAAGCCGTAAATATTTTCAGTAATTACAGCAACAACTGGAACAACAACGACAATACCTTTGATCTTTACCGCATACAAAACGACACTTTATACGATCAGAAAAGTTTTCAAAATATAAAAGGATGGACAAATAATATAAAAGCAGGAGTTGATTTTTTTATAGATAAAAAATCGACCCTGGGTTTTATTTTTACAGGCAACTTTACTGATAATACAACTTACAGTTATTCACGAACGCCTAGCAGTGCAACAAACACAGAGGTTATCGACAGAATATTGTATGCCACCAACACCATTCCAGCCAATATAAAAAATGAAAATTTTAATGTTAATTATCACTATGCTGATACAACAGGCCATGAAATAAATATTGATGCAGACCATGGTTTTTACAAAAGCCGTAAAACCAGTTATCAGCCAAATGCTTATTATACACCGGCTCCCGAAACATTGCTGTATGAAAAAAATTACAGGAACAATACACCCACTAATATTACCATCAACACACAAAAAATTGACTATATAATGCCCTTTAAAAAAGGCCAGCTTAGCGTGGGGGCAAAAGTGAGCAATGTAAAAACGGATAATGTTTTTAATTTGTACGAAATATTAAATGGCATTGACTTTATAGACCTTAATCGGAGTAATAGTTTTTTTTATAAAGAAAATATTAATTCGGGTTATATTAATTATGCTAAACCGTTAAGTAAAAAAATAAATTTGCAGGCTGGTTTGCGTGTAGAAAATACTTCCAGCAAAAGCCAGCTAACAAGAGCTGATGGCCTTCGACAAGCAGATGGCATAATTGACCGTAACTATACAGACCTGTTTCCCAGCGCAGCTTTTACTTATGCTGCCAGCCTTAACCAGTTGTTTAATCTTAACTTTAGCCGGCGTATTGACAGGCCAAATTACAGTGACCTAAATCCATTTGAAGCCAGGGTAGATGAGCTTACCTATATTAAAGGCAATGCATTTTTACAGCCTCAGTATACCAACACCCTTCAGTTAACGCACACTTTTAAATCCCGTTTTATCACTGCTATCGGATATAGCCGTATAAACGACTTCAGCACTTATATACTGGATTCTACAGAAAAAACAAGAACCTTCATTACTAAAAAAAACCTGGCGAGGCAGGACATAGTTAATCTCAGTTTTTCACTGCCTTTTAACATTACCAAATGGTGGAATCTTTATTCCTCAATCAATATGTATAATAGCCGGTACAAAGCCAATTTTGGTCCCGGAAAAATAGTAGATATCAATGTTACTTCTTATAATTTGTATGCACAGAATATATTTAAACTTGGTTATGGGTTTACCGGAGAACTATCAGGTTTTTATAATGGCCCTTCAGTTTCGGCTGGTACTTTTAAAACCAACCCATTGGGCAGCGCTGACATTGGGATAGAAAAAAAATTATTTAGTGATAAAGCAACTATAAAGTTATCATACACCGATTTTTTGCATACACTTAAATGGCAGGCTGAAAGCAACTATAGTGGCACCTTTCTGCGGGCAAACAGTGTTTGGGAAAGCAGGCAATTTAGAATAACCTTTACTTACCTATTCGGCAGTAAACAAATAAAAGGGAACCGCCTGCATGATCCGGGAAATGAGGAAGAAAAGATACGGGCTGCAACCAGTGGCGGGCTTAATGGACAGTAAAATGTACCTGCTACAATCATGATTTGGAATTGTTATTATCAAAAAGAGAAAATAATTTTATTACCGCAGGGATGCCTGCACCTAAGGCAGCGATGTAAGTTATCAGTTTTGAATAAGCTTCTTCCTGCGATGCCAGCAAAAAAATAAGGATCGCTACAATTACAATCATCAATGGATTTTTTAGCCTGCTCCAGTTGCCATTGTCTTTAATAAGGTTTTTAATTTTCATTGCTTCTGTGTTACCAATGGCTGTTAAAATAAAATTACGAAAACCCTTATTAAACAGTTTCAATGTTCCGTCTGCTCTTATTATTACGCCCTTTGCAAGCAACATGTTCAGGTTGTAATCATCAAATGAATTTACCAGGTTATCCTCAGCAAGGTCGTACATCAAAAACTTTTCTTCTTTGGTTAGTGATTGCCATATATACATATAAAAATAATGGGACATCATCTGTAGCTTAAAAACCATTTCATCTCCTTTTTCGGCCCTTTCCATTTCAGGCAATGCTGCCGCAACACTGGTAACACTTTCCTGCATTTTATTTAAGAAATGAGTATGCGCTGTTTCTTTTAAAATAGTTTTATAAGTATCATCTGTATTATTGGAAGGGGATAATTGCAATGGAAATACTACAATACGATAATGCCCCAACAGTACGTGCCATCTCTCCAGGTCCTGGCCCGGAACAGATTTATCTGTTGCCACCGACTGGTCAATTACAGAATCGAGGAATGCTACCGGATGTATGGTTGAAAGAATAATGATCTTACTTTTACTGGTAAGCATGATACGCTCCAGCAAATTAAGTTTGATACGATTGGTTACCGCATCCTGAATATTATATTCAAAATGATTTACAATAATCAGTTTATTTTTTTTATTCAACACATTATCCATAAAAATCTTCCATCCCTCATCTTTCTCCCTGTCGTTACCAAAATCAGGAATATTGATAAGGTCTGCCACCACTACATTGTTTAGGGCAGCATCATCTTTATTATAAACCAATGGAATACCGCCATTGGATATTTCTCCGTTTTGTAATTTTTCCAACACCCTTGATAACTTGCCCGATCCCGGCAATCCAATTACAAACACAAGGTTATTTACTTTTTCATTGTTTAGTATTGCATCATCCAGTGCACTCCATATTGATAAATCGGGCAGGTTGAGGCAAAATAATTTATTGAGGATATTGTAAATAATAAAATAGAAAACTATCAAAGTAATAAATAATAATATCCAGAATAACCAGCCATTATAAAATGCTTTTCCATAAAGTGGAGGTAGCTGGTAATTTAAGCTGGCTGCGGTTATTGCAAGATACGTCGGCTGTGGTCCTCTTTTGATATAGGTACTGGTTGCGCTATCACTTTTACAGGCATTTTTAAATAAGGG
This sequence comes from Ferruginibacter sp., assembly GCA_025359625.1. Taxonomy (GTDB): domain Bacteria; phylum Bacteroidota; class Bacteroidia; order Chitinophagales; family Chitinophagaceae; genus Ferruginibacter. The sequence continues at coordinate 6,283 of JANYFT010000023.1, read as the reverse complement.
GTTATAAAAAAAAGAACTGTCTGTTGCAGAAGCGGTATAAAATTTATCTTCGCTCACCGCTTTATCACTTATGTTAATGCGAAAAAAGCCTAATAATTTGGCGGTAATTTTTTCTTCTTTTGAATATTCAATAACAGCAGCATTGCTGCCAAAAGAAATGTCTTTAACCCAGGCTCCGTCATAATAATAATAACTGCCATCTGCATTGTTGTGTTTTTTTATTTGCTCAATTTGGTTATCAGTGAATGTATTGGGTAAATGGCTGGCATATTGCAAATGTCTGTAACGGATGCTAATATTTTGTTCGTAATTATAGGAGATTATATAGAAGAACATCATTGGAAGGCCGCTGGTGAGCAACAACCTTGTTAACGCCATCAGGGTAAAACTATGCGCATAATTAAGATGAGAAAAAAAGTTGCTTGCTATATGCGTGTACATTTTATTTATAATCAGCCTGCCCCATATATAGAGTATCACTCCTATTATTATGGCTGCCAGTTCATACGCCCATAACACCCACCTGCTTGGGCCATCCAGTACTCTTATAGCCAAAAGGTTTGTTACAATAACAAATAAACAAAGCCACCTGATAGTGACGATTTTAAAACGATAATTACCTGTCTCCTTATTTTTTTTATACCGTTTGGCAAAAATGAAGTTTAAAAAAACGGATGTAAATATTACAGAGAAAAACAAAATAAAGAGGTAGGTTAAAATGGTACTGAACTGAAAAAACAGGATGGCCTGCATAATAATGAGCAAGTTTGCCAATGCCGCAATATTGTACTGATTATAGGAAGAAATTTTGGGGCCAACCCAACTGGTATCAAACAATTGTTTTCTAAAAAAAGACCGCTTTGAAGATACCAGGAAAACACTAAAAAGCTGGCATATTAAAAGTAGAAATAAAAGCAGCATCATTGAAAAAGTAAAACTATAAATTTCAATATCCATGGTTTCTTTAAAACTGGTATCGCTAAAAATTACAATAAAATAAGGCAGGTTATTTATCGGCTGAACGGTTATAGTATATTGCCTGCTAAAATAACTGGTTGTGAAAACACCTTTTGTCCTTGCTTCAATGCAGCTTTTTAATTTTCCTTTTTCAGAAAATTCACTCAGCAGGTTTTCATTCAGGTTTCGGGATGTTTCAGAGTGGTATAATACTTTTGCTTTATCATCAATAATTGCAAACTGGTAACCTGGTGGCAATACAGGGTTTTGCAGGCTTTTCATATTGAAAGAAATAGCCGCTACCTGTAAGTTGGGTACATTGGATGGGATAGAAAGTACAGTAGTAAATACGCCGCTTGTCCAGGAGATGAGCTGATCAAGATAAAATGGCTGGCCTTCTTTATTATTCAGCAGGTAAGCATTGTTTTGTATGATGCTTTTAAAGTATGCCCGCTGGCTAAAATTACCGTGTGGTGCATTCATTTCCCCGGCTATCCAGTTTACTTTTTCATCACCTTTTTTATCTAACCAAAAAACCTGGTTGATGCTATTATGCTGCGCAATATCAGGAAGTATTTTCAGGGCGTCATTTTTTTTACCACCGGCGTAAGCAATACTGTCTTTATCCAAATAAATAATGTCTTTACCTAAGTAGGTGGTATCAACCATAACCGCTTCATCATACAAGTGTATTTTTTTATAAGCGCTGTCTATTTCATTTTTAAAAGCGAAAGTAATTTGTTTTGCAAGGGTATCGTTGGAAGGCTGGCCGTCATCTGGCCTGAATACAAAGCTGTATTTAACAAAAGTAAAAAACAGCAACGACATCAATAGCATCGAAACTACTGCGGTAGCTATACCATCTATAACTGTTAGCCGGTCTGTATTACCCATCTGGTATAGTTTTATCCAGGGATAGGCAACAATAACGATGAACACTATAGTTAATAATAATAATACGGCCTGAGAGGGCAATTGATTTTTTTCTTGCTGATAATGCTTATTAGAAAGCAGCCCGGTAACCACCAATTGTTTATCTACAGTAAAACTTACGGGTTGAAAAAATAATTTATAATCCCTGCCACTAACATTTAAACTTTTAATACCTGAGCTAACAATGCCGCCGTTTTTTCCTGATAAGCTGTCATTTAAAAAACTGATGCCCGAAGAAAAATCTTCATACACTACCTGGCCATTACTAAAAACAATGTATTGGTCAAATACATTAGCCGGCAATAAAGTTTTAATGAACTGTTCAAAAGTAAATTTCATATCCATCCGGTATTCGATGGTATCGCCTTTTGAGTTGGTAGCTTGATGTGTTGCCAGTAAAGTTATAAGGCGGCTATTATTATTTACTGTTATGCTGTATGTACTGTCCGTATTGATCTTCGACACATTTTGACTATCGGGTATTGATAAGGTAAAATTCTCCTTACTATAACCTTTAATATACCTGCTAATTTCTTGTTCGCCCCTTTCATGATATGCCTTCAACAGGTTTTTCATCAGGGAAATACTATTGTCTATTTTTGAATGGATATTTTTATCCGTATTTTGAAGTGACCGGAAACGCTGCTCCTGCACCTGTTTTTCATTTTGTGGCACATACAAATAAAAATAAGAGGCTCCTAAAAAAATCACCACGAGTAACGTGATCAATACATCATTATAATTTCGTTTGAAAGAAAAATATTTCATTGGGAATATTTAAAAATAGCTTCCTGATAAAATATCAGCAAGCAAAAATCTTTCGGATGACGCAATTAAAAAAACTTCACACCGGTCTTATACCTGTTTAACCTGTCGTGCAAGCCATTTATACCACCGTTTATTTTTTTTGTAATTAAAATAAAGTTGTCCAGATTGCTACCTGAATCTATTGGTTTGGTAATATTGATGGCATCGGCAATAGCATTCAACTTACGGCTGTTCCAGAACCAACCTGCACTTAGGGCGGCATTTTTTAGTTGTTCGGCCGTGCATACATTTACATTCTTTCCACCGAGTAAACCGGGGTTATTAATAAGGTCTAAACCCAAAGCATTCCCTACTATCTGGTAATTTGTACGGCCGGTAATCTGTATCAGCCCACGTCCTTTAAACTTTATACCATCGCCCGGTTTAATATTGCCAAGGTTTTTGCGGCCTTCATACGCTGCACCACTGGCAAGTTCTTCAGTAAAAAATAAACTGCCACTTTCGTGACCCACCTGCGCCAAAAAACAAATCTGGCGTATGGAGGTACCCATATCGAATTTATCGCAGGTGCCATTAATAAAAGCCATGAATTTTTGAGCATTCACTGTAGATGAACAGGCGGTTTCTTTTATTTGTCCGAGTGTCATGTTGATAAAAATAATGCCTACTCTATAATCCCGTTTTCGGCTACCCGGTTTATATATGGTTATACATTTTTATTATAGAGTCTGTTATTTAGCATAAAAAGTAAATGCCCTATTTTTTATAACCAAAAATGATAAAAATTATTTGCAAACAGGTTCTTTCGCCATAGCTTGAAGACAACTGTTTGGTACGCCATTTTATCACCTTAATTAAAAACTAAAATTGTGTAAAGTGGAGGAAGGTTACCTTGGTTTAATTATAAGGGTTAAAACTAAAAACATTAATTGGCAATAGCAATAGCCTGTTCGCAGTATTTTTTAAATGCCTTTTAATTGAGCAATTAAAATTAACACAAGGGTAATATTACAATGTTGCAGTAAACGCCAATTTTACAATTCATTATTTTACACCAGTTGAGCAGCACACACCATATTCTTACTGCAAAAGATTTTGGTAAAAATTTTAATTGGGGAGTTGCTATTGCTGCTGCACAAAATGAAGGTGCTGTAAATGCAGATGGCAAAGGTGTTTCCATTTGGGATAGTTTTGCGCAAAGGGGCAGCAAGATAAAAGGATCAGGCAAACTAACAACTGCCTGCGATTTTTATTACCGGTATAAAGATGACCTGTTGCTGGTGAAGGCATTGGGTTTCTCCGTTTTTCGTTTCTCTATTTCCTGGGCAAGGATATTACCGGATGGTATGGGCAAGGTAAATAAAGAAGGGCTTAATTTTTATCACCGGGTAATTGACGAGTGCATTAAGCTAGGCCTCACACCTTATGTAACCCTTTACCACTGGGACCTTCCGCAGGAACTGGAGAACAAGGGAGGGTGGACAAATTTTCTTATCATTAAATGGTTTAGCCGGTTTGTAACGGTTTGTGCAGAAGCTTTTGGCCATAAAGTAAAACACTGGATAATTTTAAACGAACCATTTGGATTTACAACATTGGGCTATATGCTGGGCAAACATGCACCAGGTAAAAAAGGGTTAAGTAATTTTTTACCTGCTATTCATCATGCAGCAATGGCACAGGCAGAAGGTGGAAGAATTATTAGAAAGTTGGTGGCACAAGCGCATATTGGCACTACTTTTTCCTGCTCACAAATTATTCCTTATTCTGATAAAAAAGAAGATGTTGCCGCAGCTAACCGGATTGACATTTTAATGAACCGTTTATTTATTGAACCTGCATTGGGCAAAGGTTATCCTGCAGATGATTCTTTTAAATTTTTAGAGAAACTTCAGATGCAGAATAAAACCTGGAAATATACAGACCGGTTACATTTTGATTTTGATTTTATCGGGTTGCAATATTATTTCCCGGTAGTTGTAAAGTACAATAGTTATATACCCATTGTGCAGGCAACAGAGGTAAAAGCAGCAACCAGAAAAGTGCCGCATACAGCCATGGGATGGGAAATTAATGCAGACAGCTTTTACCGGACCATAAAAAAAATATGGTTGTATGGCGGGGTAAAAGAAATTATCATTACAGAAAACGGCGCAGCTTTTAAAGATGAATTAAAAAATGGTGCAATTGATGATGCTGCAAGAATTGATTATTTTAAGCAGCACTTGCAGGCCATACTAAAAGCAAAAAAAGAAGGGGTAAATATCAAGGGTTATTTTGCCTGGACACTGATGGATAATTTTGAATGGAATGAAGGTTATCACCCCCGTTTTGGTTTGGTGCATGTTGATTTAAAAACACAATTACGTACCATTAAAAACTCTGGTTACTGGTGGAGGGATTTTTTACAATAACAATTTGTTTTAACTAACCAGATTTTAAAAATTCCTTTATTCTTCCACCAATTTAATACCTGTTTTTTCAAAAGAAATTTTTCTTTCCTTGTACAAATTACCGGTAGTCATTTTAAATGTTTTTTTGCTCATGCCAAAAAAATCATAAATATCTTCCGGTTTACTTTTATCGTTATAAGGTAAATAACCGTTGTTCTCCCTTAATAATCGCAACACCTTTCCGGCCTCATCTTCTACCCTGTTGTACCCTGGTTTTCCTGCTGCTACATCAATGCGAAAACGATCTTCTTTATCATTGCTAACCGGGTATATTTTTTTTATGAAACCTTTAAATTTATCTCCAACTCCGATATTGCGGTAAATTTCATTAAAGTGTAAAACGCCTGTATGCTGGTTATTGATAATGCATACGTAACCAATATCTGTGCGGCGATAAACTATCAGGTCAACTATTTCCAGTTCCTTTACCGTAAGTTCTTCATTACTTAAATAAGGCTCCAATTTTTCTGTGGCAGCAATACGCCCTGTTTGTTCATCCAGATAAATTTTTACCAGGTAATCGCCATTTACCCGCATGTCAAAAATCTGCTTCGACTTGGGTACAAAAATATCTTTCATCAAACCCATGTCTAAAAAAGCGCCATGTGGTGTAACGGTTACAGCCCTCAGTTTTACAATATCATCCAACACACCTTTTGGTTCCTGGGTAGTGGCAATGATCCTGTCTTCTCCATCATGATACAAAAAAACTTTCACCTCATCACCAATGGAAGTAGCTGTTGGCACAAATCTTTTAGGCAACAAAATACCTTCCGCACCATCATCGAGGTACACACCAAAATCTACTGCCCGTATTACTTTCAGGAGATTATATTTACCAACTTCTACCATAGTGCCCCTATCCCCTAAAGGGAATGATTTTAGATTATTAATTATTTCAATTATAGTAAAGATACTCCTTACACTCCTTTAGGGGATGAGGGGAAAAAACTTTCCACAAACTGGTACTTATCAAATACCAATAAGTCTTCCGCTTTTTCACCTACTCCAATAAACTTAACAGGTATATTAAACTGGTGTGCAATAGCCAACACTACGCCACCTTTTGCCGTACCATCTAATTTGGTAATGGTGAGGGCGGTTACATCTGTGGCGGCCGTAAAATGTTTGGCCTGCTCCAACGCATTCTGCCCGGTACTGCCATCCAGCAC
>JANYFT010000298.1 GCA_025359625.1 Ferruginibacter sp. | reverse complement strand
ATAAAATCTTTTTTTGAGCAAAATGATGACGATGATTTTGAAATTGATGTAGTTGATTTAAAATTGAAAATCCAAAGACTGGACCGTAGCCTTTCAAGATTTGAAGTGGCAGAAGATTATCACGAAGTAGTAAAAGAGGCTGATGATTTAAAATTGCAGATTAAAATGCTTGATAATAAAGCAGCAATTATAAGAACAGCCTTATCCAATATTGATAAGAGTCTAAATATTACACCTGATATTCCCAAAAAACGTATAGAACAACTATATAACGAAGCAATGGTAAGTTTGCCTGATTCGGTAATTCGACAGCTTGCGGAAGTAGAAGATTTTAATAAAAAAATACTGGATAACAGGTCTCAAAGATTACTTAAAGAGAAAACAAGCTTTGAAAAAAAACTTTTTGAAATTGAAAATACTTCAAAGAGACTGGGGAAACTTAAAGATGCAAAGCTTGATTATCTGAATAGTAAAAGTGCACTGGATGAATTCACGAAAATGAATGACCAGCTTAAAGATTTTAAAATAAAATTAGACAGTATCGAAAAATACCGTCAATTAAAAAGTGAATACAAAAGCAAATCGGAAGAATTAAAAAGGGAATTTAGTTTGGAGAATACTAAAACGTCCGAATACTTGCAAAGCAATCGTGTTTTACTTGAAAATAATATTCTAATTTTTAAGGCATTAGCAGAAGATTTCTATGAACATAAAAGGGCGGGAATTGACGTTAAAAGTAATGATGGTATTAATAAAAACAGATTTGAAATAATAGCTAAAATAGATGATGATAAAGGAGATGGAGTGAATGATGTAAAAATTTTCTGCTTTGATTGGACACTGCTGCTAGCAAAACATAATCATAAAATGAAATTCATATTTCATGATAGCAGGCTTTTGTCTGAAATAGATTCGAGACAACAAGCTATGTTGTTCAATGTTGCGTATGAAAAAACTGAGGCAAACGATTTGCAATATATTATTTCAGTAAATCAAAATACACTTGATTCTTTAAAGAGAGAAATGGAAGAAGAGGCGTATAATAAAATTATAATAGAGAATATTGTTTTAGAACTTACAGATGAGTCTGAAGAATCAAAATTGCTTGGTAAAAAAATCGACTTAGACTATGATAAAGAATGATGTCGCTTTCTTATTTTCTTTTAGTTCCCCCAATTTTGTTACAACAAAAAAAGATTTGGCAGTTAAATCCAAATACTATTACCGTTGCTTAACAGCGTTAGATTATTTAACCGCTGTAAATAAGGAAACCACAATGGCCAGTAAAGACAGAATATTACGATTGAAAGATGACACCAGGAACAACATTCTGGCGGCATCCATAGAGATTGTAAAAGAGGAGGGCTGGCAGGCATTGAGCATGCGTAAAATAGCGGACAAGATTGAATACACTGCACCGATCATTTACGAATACTTCGCCAACAAAGAAGCCATCCTGAATGAGCTTACCCGTCAGGGTTATGTAAAGCTGGGCAAACTGATGGAAGTTGCCATCAGCGAACACACCGACCCGGCCCAGCAACTGGAAGCCATGTGGCTGGCCTACTGGAACTTTGCCTTTGCAGAAAAGGAATTGTACCAGGTGATGTACGGTGTGGAAGTGAACTGTTGTGCGATGCAGAATATGTGCCCGGACATACAATTACCCATGAACATGCTGTGGGATAAGATTGAAGAAATTATTCCCGTAGAAAAAAGAACAGAGGAATATGTAGACAAGAAGTATTACACTTGCTGGTCAGTGGTACACGGATTAATTTCCATCAATATGACCCGTAAACTGACTTCTGACGAAATGAACAAAGAGGTATTGAAAGACACTATCAGCGGCATTATCGCTTCTATGAGATAACAATTTTTTTTTGCCCAAATACTTAACACTGTTAAACAATTTAATAACGTTACAAAATCAAGAAGAGATGCAATACTTTACCAGGCAAACCGCATTTAGTCCTTAACTAATCATCCATCGCCATTGAACCTATTGTAAAAAAAGTGGTTCAATAATAATAACAACAACAGGCAGGCAGGAATGATCCGGAAGTTCCTATTTGCCTGGGCATTTGACAGTTCGATAAAAGACTGTTTTTTTTAAACCAATTACTTAACACTGTTAAACAATTTACACACGTTATGAACAAATTAATCACCTACATTTTATACGCAGGAATTCTTTTCCTTGCAGCATGTGCCGGACAGGAAATGAACCCAACACCTCCGCCACCGTCTTTACCTGTTATTAAGATCAACGCCGGTTCGGCCACTACCTGGGTGGAATATCCTGCCACCATAGAAGGCAGTACCAATATTGAGATTCGCCCGCAGGTAAGCGGTTATTTAGAAAAAATTTATGTGGAAGAAGGCGCTTATGTAAACCAGGGCCAGCCACTGTTCCGCATCAACAGCAGGGAGTATAGCGAACTTAGTAATAATGCTGCTGCCTCTGTACAATCTGCCAAAGCGGCCATAGAAAAAGCACAGGTAGAATACGACCGGCTGAAACCTTTGGTTGACAATAAAGTGATTGCCGAAACGCAATTAAAAACGGCCAAAGCAAATGTAGATGCCGCCAAAGCAGCCCATGCACAAGCCACCAGCGGCAAAGGAAGTGCTGACATTACAGTTGGTTACACTTTAATAACAGCACCAGTGAGTGGCTATATCGGTCACATACCTTTTAAGCAGGGCAGCCTGATTGGCAAAGGAGAAAGCTTACCGCTGACAGTAGTTTCTGCGGTGAACAATGTACATGCTTATTTTTCTATGAGTGAAGCAGATTTTTTAGCCTTTATTGCACGCTACGAAGGCAAATCAACGGAAGAAAAGATAAAAAATATTCCGGCTGTTGACCTGCAATTACCCGACAATACCATCTACACCGCCAAAGGAAAGATTGAACTGGTACAGGGTCAGTTTGACCGCAGCTCCGGCACCATTAGCTTCAGGGCTGTATTTGCCAACAACGAAAAATTGTTACGCTCCGGCATCACCGGTAAAATACGCATCCCTTTCCTGCACGACAACCAGTTGATGGTGCCTCAGGAATCTACCTACGAGATGCAGGATAAAGTGTTCGTTTTTGCCCTAGGCGATAGCAACAAAGTAACCAGCAAACAGATCAGCGTAAGCGGAAAAAGCGGTAACAATTACTTAGTGAGCAAGGGACTTGCAAGCGGCGAAAGCATTGTGTTCAGCGGCATTCAACGGTTAAGAGATGGATCAGTCATTACACCACAAAAAATATCGGCGGACAGTGTGTTGCAGGCTTCGCTGATTACGGGGAAGTAAGCGGGAAAGCTGAAGGCAATAGGCGAAAAGCTTAAAGCAAAAAGTTTAACGCAAAAAGCAATAGGCAAAAAGCTGAAAGCGGTATATCCCGTAACAAGTAAAATACAAACTCATAAAATAGTACAACCATAATTATCTACAATAGTTTCAAGCTCTACAAGTTGAGGGGAAAAGCCCCTCTCCTTAAGGAAAGGGGTTGGGGTGAGGTCCTAAACTACCCCCGAGCCCAAAAAAG
>JANYFT010000356.1 GCA_025359625.1 Ferruginibacter sp. | reverse complement strand
TCGCCTTTTTTTACACCATTGTTTTTTAATACCTGTGCAAACTGGCAAACCCTTTTGTGCAAACGGGCATAGGTAACTGTTCTCACCCTTTCTTCAGGATTGTTGGGCTCCCAGATAAAAGCAGGTTTATCTGCCATGGTAGCCAGGTGGCGGTCAATACAATTTTCGGTAATGTTTAGTTTGCCCCCTTTGAACCATTCAATTTTTGGTTCGGTAAAATTCCAGTCCAGCACTGTATCCCATTTTTTGCGCCAGTAAAAATTCTCCGCAACCTCGCCCCAGAATGCTTCAGGTTCATCAACACTTTTTTTATAATTGGTATGGTATTGTTCTAATGAGGTAATTTGAAATGGGTATGACATGGCAATATTTTGGGTTGTTTGTAAATGTATAAAGTTTTGTGATCAAGGGCAATTACAATAAAAATAAGCTTACTCTATGAGACCAATAAATTTTACATAATCCGGGGAATGGTTATTGGTAATATTTTTTATAAGATAGCTGTCATCTTCGATATCGAAAATAAAATACCAGGATGTTTTACTGTTGTGTTTATACTTACAGTACCAGCCTCCAAAATTTTTATTTAGAGTTGGCTTAGGGCGAAGTGCAGGTATTGTTGAAATAAAATCGTAGATATTATTTACGTAATCCTGAGCAGTTTTTTTATAGCTAAAATAGTTTTCATAATAAAGTATATCTATCAATTCGTCAAGCATCATCCTAGCTTTTGGACTGATCACTATTTTTTCCATAACTCATCAATATGCCTTAAAGAAAGTTTACGGGCTTCTTCAACAGAAAGCCCCTTTTCAAACTCCTTCATAAACGCAGTTTTTTCAACTACGCCCATTTGTTCTAACAGCGGCATAATGGCTGCCCTGTGCTTTTTAACATTAATGGTTACATAAGTTATTTCGCCTTTAGCATTTTTTTCTGTTACTACCCCGGCAATACGTGCCATATTTTAATTGTTTAAGTGAAACACCTGATTGCAAATTACTACTTTTTGGTTACATACATTTATTACTTGCGTTGCTAACTATAGTAGCGGCTGCCATGTAAAAATGGAATTTATTAACTCCATTATAAGGTCATAACGGTAATATTCGTGGTTGGTTGAATTTAAAAACAATGTATCTTTCGGCACAATTGTTTTGTATATGATGAATAAAAATCCTTCCAAGGGAATTAGCAAAGTAATTTTTTCTTCCTCTCTCGGCACCTTAATTGAATGGTACGATTTTTACATTTTTGGTATGCTGGCTAAAACAATTTCCGTTCAATTTTTCCCGGAAGGAAATGATACCGCAGCCTTGCTGAGCACACTGGCCATTTTTGCAGCAGGCTTTTTAGTGCGCCCTTTCGGGGCCCTGGTTTTTGGAAGGCTGGGAGATATGATCGGCAGAAAATCTACTTTTTTATTGACCCTTGTTTTAATGGGTGGCTCTACTTTTTTAATTGGGCTTGTCCCAGGTTATCATTCCATTGGTATAGCCGCACCCTTGCTGGTGTTGTTGTTGAGGTTGATACAGGGACTTGCACTCGGGGGCGAATATGGCGGCGCAGCAACCTACGTTGCCGAACATTCTCCAGCAAATAAAAGAGGCTACTACACCAGTTGGATACAAACTACGGCCACGCTGGGTTTGTTTGTTGCACTGGGCGTTATCATGGCTGTAAAATCAAATATGTCTGATGCGTCGTTTACGGCAGAATGGGGCGGATGGCGTTACCCGTTCTGGATATCCATTTTACTGGTAGGTGTTTCTATTTATATCCGGTTAAAGATGAGTGAATCTCCAATTTATTCTAAACTAAAAAAAGAAGGAAAGACGTCTGTGAATCCATTGAAGGAAAGTTTTGGCCACAAGGCAAATTTTAAAATGGTGTTGCTGGCATTGTTTGGTGCTGTAATGGGACAAGGAGTGATATGGTACACGGGACAGTTTTATGCCCAGTCTTTTTTAGAGAATACGGTGAAGATTGAGTTTATGCAAAACCGGGAAATTTTGTTGTGGGGCATAGGTTTGGCTACACCTTTCTTTTTGGTATTTGGTGCGTTGAGTGATAAGATCGGCAGAAAATGGATCATGCTTACGGGGATGTTATTGGGCGTAGTTTTTTACCGGCCTATATTCAGTACCTTTTTAAAAGATACTAATGCAAAAGAATGGATGGCAGACAAGAGTAATATTGTTAATGTGCCATTTAAAAACCCGGTTATTAAAATTGATACAATTACAAAAGCCAATGGCACTGCTTTTATAACGCATCGAAAAAATGCTTTTATTTACAGGAGTGACACCAGGTTTATTCAAATTGCTGCCGATACTGTTTTTGTGGGTCAGGATGGGCTTGCTTCATCTATCCAAGAAGATAGGAAACCAATTTACACCGATAAAATTCTTTCATTGTCACTTAAATGGAAGTTTATTTTTTTGGTATTCGCTATGATCCTTTTTGTTACGATGGCCTATGCGCCAATTGCGGCCTTTTTAGTAGAATTATTTCCTACTAAGATCAGGTACACTTCTATGAGTTTGCCTTATCATATTGGCAATGGCGTGTTTGGTGGTTTGGTTCCTTTTATTGCAACCTTACTTTCCGCCAGTTACGCAAATGACCCATTGGTGGGGCTTTGGTATCCTATTGGAGTAGCTGCTTTGTGTTTTGTTATCGGGGTATTTTACCTGCCCAATAAGAAAGATAAAAATATCATGGACTAAAATTATTTATATGAATCAGTTAAAAAAAATAATGGGCGTTTTGTGGATGATACTTGCGCCAGTAGTAATCTATTTTCTGGTAATAGGTGCCGTGCATAATATAGATAGTGCAGGTACAAAGGATATTAATAAACCCATACCATGGATAATAATCATCGCCATCTTTACACCCATTGCCATCGGGTTAATGATCTTTGGGTTCTATTCTGTAAAGGGGGAATATGATAAATTACCAGATAGCTCTAATAAGTTGTAAATTGATCCTGGTGTAGAATTTACCGAGAGCATTTTCAGAATTTCTTATCCATTTTTTATTTTGTAAAAAATTTATCATCATTCCATTTTGATGGATTATTGATAATATAATTTGAAATAGTATGATACGATTGTTTGTTGCGTATAATGTGTTCGTAATAATTACGTTGCCATAATTTTCCCATCTGTGGGGTTGGATTCACGCCCGTCCATTTCAATTTAAAAATATCCAAACATTTATTTGCCACCAACGATTTGTATGCACCCACCATGTTGCCAACGGTTATATTGGTAGGGGCAGGGTTCACCCATGCCCCAATATCATCAATCGAAATTTCATTTTGCATATCTGCATTTTGGGCCGCATTTTGGGCAGGGTTAAACCCTGCCCCTACCGTGTTGGTCAACATAATAATCCCGTGCAGGTGGTTGGGCATTATTTGAAAAACATCCCATTCAAAATTTGTAAACCGCTCTGATAATTTTAACCATTCCTCATATCCAATCATTCCGTATTCATTCAATATCATTTC
>JANYFT010000338.1 GCA_025359625.1 Ferruginibacter sp. | reverse complement strand
ACACATCTTTTATGATACCCATTTCAAAAGCCACCAGCCGGTGAAAGGAATTGGCATTGGGTACAAAAGAATGGACAATCGTATTTTTATTACATACTTTTTTTACTGCCTGCAGCACTTCACCGGGATTGTTTATCTCGTGTAAAAAGCCACCAATTACAATAAAATCAAAAGTTTCCCCAGGCAAACCCTGTACAGCATTTTCAAAAAAATCATTGATCAGCTCAATTCTTTTATCAGTGCCTGCAAATTCTTTGGCCTGATTATAAAAAGTTGCTCCGGGCTCCACCACCACCATTTTTTCAAAATCATTAAAATCCCTGAATAAGGGTAAAGGCCCGCTGCCTATTTCCAATATCTTTTTATGCGGACAGGTTGCCAAAATATTAAAAATATTTTGCTGCCGGTATTCCCGTAAAATATTTTCAAAAGGCAATTCGGTATAATCCGTCTCATACTTTTTTAAATCTTCCCGTTGCATGATTGGTTGTTTTAGAGTTATTGCCAATGGTTAAATCTCATTAAAATAATTAAGTGCGTTTGTTACCTGTTCCATATCTGCCTGGTTTAGTAAAGGGCTTATTGGCAAACTCAGCACCTGTTGATGAAGCGTTTCAGTAACAGGAAATGATAAATGGTTCCATTGTTTATAAGCTTTTTGTTTATGTGGTGGCAGGGGATAATGAATTAAAGTTTGTATCCCTTTTTGTTCTAAATTTTTTTGCAGCCGCTCCCTGTTTGGATGCCGCACTACATATAAATGCCACACATGCGACATACATTGCCCCACCGGCAAGTTACAGCCATAAACAACCGGAAGAGTAAGCTGATCATTCTTAATATGCTCCGTATAGTATTGCGCCACCATTCTGCGGTGCTGGTTATCGATATCTAACCTGCGTAATTTTATCCTTAGTGCGGCAGCCTGTATCTCGTCTAATCTTGAGTTTACTCCTGCATACTCATTTTGATATTTTAGTTTCGAACCGTAGTTGGCAATTGTTCTTACCACTTCAGCCAATTTATCATCATTGGTAGTTACTGCACCTGCATCGCCGAGGGCGCCTAAATTTTTAGCGGGGTAAAAGCTATGGCCTGCAGCATCACCGATATTACCTGATTTCTTTATTGTTCCATCAGTGCCGTTATATTCAGCCCCCTGCGCCTGGGCGCTATCTTCAATCAATTTTAAATTATACTTCAATGCCAGTTTTTCTATTTCAACATGCATAGAAATTTGCCCGTATAAATGAACAACCATTATTGCCTTCGTTCGCTCTGTGATTTTTTCTTCTATAAAAAAAGAATCAATATTGTAGGTGTTGATATCTGGCTCCACCAGCACTGGCACCAGCCGGTTATCTGTAATGGCGAGTATAGAGGCTATATATGTATTGGCGGGTACAATTATTTCATCGCCTTCTTTCATAAAGCCCATTTCGATATAACCTTTTAATATCAGCCTTAATGCATCCAAACCATTGGCAACGCCAATACAATGTTTTGCGCCGCTAAAATCAGCATATTCTTTTTCAAATTGCTGTAGTTCTTCGCCCAATAAATACCAGCCGGAACTAACTACTTTTTGAATAGCCTGCGACAGCTCTGGTTCAAAAGAATTGTTGATGGCTTTTAAGTCAAGAAACTTAATCATTAGCCAGCAATTTTTTTATTTCTGCTTCAGTCATTTTTCTGATTAGTTTGGCAGGCGTACCACCAATAATGGAGTAAGCTGGAAAAGATTTTTTTACAAAACTGTTAGCTGCTACAATGCAAAATTTACCCAATTCTACACCTGGCATAATCATACTGAACGCCCCTATCCAACAATGATTACCTATTTTGATTGTTCCCTTCTCCAACGCAAATAAGCGTTGAAGCTGTGGTGAAGCATTGGGTCCCGAATCGCAAATAATACTTACGCTTTGAGCTATGCTGACATTTAAACCAATGGTAACCTTTTCAACAAAGCCATTAATGATTGTATTCATTCCCACATAAGTGTTTTCGCCTATTTCAAGTATATTGTCGGGGCCTCCAAAAATACTGCACCTTTTAGCAATACGTACGTTATCCCTAATTAATACATTGTTAACGGATGTTGATGGGTCAATTTCAACATTTTGACCCAGTTGAATATTTGATAATTTCATTTGTATTTTATTTGGGATAAGAGGAAATTACTTCGATAAAATAATCAAG
>JANYFT010000287.1 GCA_025359625.1 Ferruginibacter sp. | reverse complement strand
AGTTTACTAAAGAAACCATACAGCGCAGGCAGTACCAATTGTATGGGTGCGGCTTTTGGATTGCCCTCAAAATACTGGATGATGCGGATGGCTTTTGCAAGGTCTTTTTTACTCATGGCAGCCTGTAGCTCAAAGGCGTTGTATTCCTTGCTTACACCTACATATTTTTCTATATCGTCTTCGGTAATAGTTTTGCGCTGGCCCAGGTTTACGGTTATTTTTTCCAGCTCGTTTGCGATTCGGTTAAGATCATTACCCAGATGATCTACCAGCAACAAAACTCCTTTTTGCGACATGCTAAAATCCTGCACTTTTATATAATCTGTAACCCAATCAATCAACTTATAATCTTTTATCTTTTCTGAGTTAAACAGTTCGGTACTTTTTTTAACAAGCCTCCCCAGTTTGGTAGTTTTATTGACCGCTTTTTCTTTATGGCTAACTACGAAAATGGTAGATGCCAACGGATGCTCAATATAATTTTCCAGCTTGTCAATGTCTTTCATTTGCTGGGCTTCCTTAAGTAACACTACCTGCTTTTCTGCAAACATTGGATACCGCATACAGGCATTTACCACCTCGCTCCAACTGGCATCCTTGCCATAAAAAACAGCAAGATTAAAACCAGCTTCGCTTTCCGGCAATATGCTGTGCTCGGCGTAGTTCATTAACTTATCAATGTAATAATCTTCTTCCCCTTCCAGCCAATAAACGGGCTTAAAGAGTTTCTTTTTCCAATCGCCTAAAATTTTTTCTGCAGACATAAAAGGTTAATAGTTTTTGATTGCAACAGCCCTTATACAAAATGCCTGATGTAGGATTACTGATGTCTGATTTTTTTCAATTCGTGATTTCCTAAATGCATTTGCAAAACTTCCTGCATTTAAACATCTGTTACTTTTTTACGAAACAATATTTAAATATCAAAGAAATTTTTATAACTTATTTTCCCACAAGGTTAATTACTTACTGAAAGTGCAAGGTAAAGATTCTATATTTTGCTGAAGGATGTTTTATAGTTTAACTAGAAGGAATAGCAGCTATAAATATTTAAGAGCAATGTATGCTACCGGATAATAAATAACCTAAGAAGTAGAAAAAAATCAGGCATCAATAAATCAGCAATCAGGCATCACTATTTTATTTCCCGCTTTTCCATTGTTTTAAATGTTCGATCACTTCTTCTTGCTGGCTAATTTCTTCTTCTTCAATTTCTTTTATATCAACTTCAATTTCATCCCATTCTTCATCCGTCAATTCATCTTCTATTATTGAAGAAGGGTTACCGAACTTTACCATTACATCATATAATACTTCAAGTGCCTGCTCATTATCCATTCCCATCACCTGGTTGATAATTTTCTGTTTGATTATTTCAATATTGGTCATAAAAATTTTTTATAAATTTAAAGGTTTTGCACATAAAAAAAGATACCTCTTTAGAAAGGTATCTTTTTAATAATTTTTGGTATAGCATTAAATTCGCCGCGGAATAAAAAGGTTTAGTAATGCCAGTAAAAAACAGGCCCCCATGCCTGCGGTTACAATATAACCTAACCAGCCACCAGCTTCGTTAATTCCCATTTTAGTAAATAGCAAATAGGCTATAAGCCCACCTACAATACCCACCCCAACACTGCCGGTTAATTCAAGACTGTTACCTACAAATGATTTTGCTAACCAGCCTGCTAATGCGCCATAAATTAATATAATTATAACTGCCAGAATTTCCATGATATTTGAATTAAATTTATAAATAAATAAATACCTGTTCTTTATTTATAAATGCAATCTACCTGCCAGCTTTTATCATTGTAGCCTACACCCATTTAACAAGCTTTAATTGTGTCGAAAATTCTACAAAATTCCCGCTCTCGGGTAAAGAGGGATTTATATTCTTTAAATAAATACTTCGTCAACAATCATCTGGTCATCAATTTTTATCATCACACTATATAGCATTCCTGTTTTACAAATCACGTTAAAAGTTTGATTGCAGGCTTAAGGAAATATACCCAACCTAACATAAAAATTATGTCAAAAAAATAAAGACACCTTATGCTGTAAGGTGTCTTTATAATAATTTTTAGATCGCTTTAAATTCGTCGCGGAATAAGTAGATTTAGTATCGCCAATAAAACACAGGCTCCTATCCCGGCAGTTAAAATATACCCCAACCATCCAGTGCCTAAATTAATATGCAACAAACCAAATAACCAGTAACCAATAAAACCACCGATAATACCAACTACGATATTACCGATCAATCCGAGACCGCTGCCTTTAAATAATTGCCCGCCTAACCATCCGGCTAAAGCGCCTAAAATTAATGTGATGAGAATTGCTTGACCTTCCATGATAATTTGTTTTAAAGATTTATAATGTTTCAACGTTATTAAATACAATCTACCTGCCAATTTTAATAATTACTGCATGCAGTAAATTTTGGTAAAGAAAAATAAAAACCGTGTCAAAAATTCTACAATCTTTCCCAATAATGTAGCGTTTAGATGTTTTGATGAAATGTTTTCGTTTCTTGTAAAATTATAACTATGGGTGGTTGGCAATTGGCAGATCAAAACAGAACAGGCTACGGTTTGATTCTATACAACAAAACCCGGCGGTTGCCGGGCTTTAAATGTTATTTAAAATTAGATATAAAAATTCGTGTAACTCGTGCCTCAAAAATTCCTGTAATTAATTCAGCGATCTAAAATCTACCGGCACCAGTTTACTAACCCCCGGCTCCTGCATGGTAACACCATAGATCACATCCACCGCACTCATCGTTTGTTTGTTGTGCGTAACAATAATGAACTGGCTGTTCTCACTAAATTGTTTGATCATCTTGGTAAACTTACCAACGTTGGCATCATCCAATGGTGCATCTACCTCATCCAAAATACAGAAAGGTGCAGGCTTGATTAAATAGATCGCAAACAACAATGCCGTTGCTGTCAATGTTTTTTCTCCTCCACTTAACTGGCCGATGGAAGATGGACGTTTGCCCTTTGGCTTGGCCACAATATCAATTCCTGTATCTGCTAAATTCGTTGGATCAACCAGGACCATATCAGCAGTATCATCTTCTGTAAATAATGCCTGGAAAACTTTCTGAAAATTCTCACGCACTTTATTAAAGGTATCCAGGAACTGTTGGTTGGCAGTGGCTTCCACTTCCTGTATAGTTTGCATCAAACTGTCTTTTGCAGTTACCAGATCATTCTTCTGCTCCATGATAAACTCATAACGTTTCTTCATTTCTGTGTACGCTTCAATCGCTGTTGGGTTTATCTCGCCGATATTCTCCAGGCGTTTGCGCATGCGGTCATTCTTTTCCTGCAAGTCTTCTAATGGCACATCTCCCGTACGTGGCTCATCAATAATAGCATCCAGGTCAATCTTAAATTCCACCTGCAGCCTCTCC
>JANYFT010000315.1 GCA_025359625.1 Ferruginibacter sp. | reverse complement strand
GTTTTGCGAACTAAATGCCTAATCCTATAACTTTAATAAGAATAGTTTGTATTTTAAGAAATTGCTTAAGCTAATTTAACGACCTTTGACTACTTGAAAATAATTGCATTGGTGTGGATGCAATAAATAAAACAGACATGAAAATAATTTCTTTCGGCGTTACAAAAGATATTACCGGATCGCTTTTTATGGATTTTGATGCCGGCCAAAACCCTTTAAGTATTGCTGAACTTAAAGAAGGCCTTTTTATAAAATATCCTGCATTGGGCGAATTGGCTACCCTTGCTTTTGCAGTAAATAACGAATACACCACTAATGAAACCATGGTTGGTAACCAGGATGAAGTAGCCTTGATTCCACCGGTTAGTGGTGGATAGGTAAATAGCTATTGATTAGTAACTAAGCCATCTTTTAACCAATTTTGCTATTAAAAAATTGTATGTTGATAGACAATCACAATAGGGTTATAAATTATTTACGGCTGTCGGTTACAGACAACTGTAATATGCGTTGCCAATATTGTATGCCAGAAGACGGAGTAATATTTTCAACGTCAAAGGAGCTGTTATCCTGGGAGGAGATGTTTTTATTGGCAACTGCATTTATTGAACTGGGGATAAAAAAAATAAGGATCACCGGCGGGGAGCCCTTTGTAAGAAAAGGGTTGATGGATTTTTTACACAGGTTGGCAACCGTAGATGGGCTGGAAGATATTTCCATTACCACCAATGCAACATTGATTGGTGAACATATTGATGCATTAAAAAAACTGAATATCCTCAACATCAATGTTAGCATGGATAGCCTTGACAAGGCAAGGTTTAATGCTATTACCCGTCGGGATTATTTTGACGTGGTATTAAAAAATGTGCACCAGTTATTGCAAAATGGTTTTAATGTGAAGATAAATTGTGTGGTGATGGGCGGGCAAAATACCGATGACATTATTCCCTTTATCAACTTCGCCAATGATTACAATGTAGATGTACGTTTTTTAGAAGAAATGCCTTTTAACGGCCATAGTAAAGGCTTTGACGGCCTAGAGTGGGACTACGTAAAAATCATGGGGCTTATCCAATCTCAGTTTCCCGGAATACGCCGCATGCAATCGGCTCCAAGCTCTACATCAGAGAATTATACCATCGAAAACCGCAAAGGATCATTTGGTATTATCCCAAGTTTTTCCAGAACTTTTTGTGGCACCTGCAACCGGGTACGTGTTTCTGCCAAAGGCGAATTACAAACCTGTTTGTACACCAATGAGAGTGTATCTTTTAAAAAATTATTGAGCGAAAATCCAGATACAGCATTAATAAAACCCTTTATTTATGCTGCTATACAATCACGTTTTAAAAATGGGTTTGAGGCAGAAGAAAAAACAGCATTCAAAAAATCAATGTCATTAATTGGCGGATGAAAAAAGGCAAGAACATATTATCGCACCTAAACAATGCCGGTGATCCGCAAATGGCAGATGTTTCTGAAAAAATAATTACTACCCGTACTGCAACAGCGCAGGCAACAGTGCAATTTCCATCAGCGGTTTTTAAACAATTACAAAAAAATAATTTCTTAAGTGCCAAGGGAAGTATTTTTCATACCGCAATAATTGCCGGCACCATGGCGGCAAAGCGCACACCAGAGTTGATTCCGCTTTGTCATCCACTGGCATTATCGCAGGTAACTATTGACATTGAAATAGGGGAAGGTTTACTACTGATAAATGCCACTATAAAATGCGAAGCTAAAACGGGCGTTGAAATGGAAGCATTAACTGCAGCATCCATTGCAGCACTAACGTTGTACGATATGTGCAAAGCGCTATCGCATGATATCATCATCACCCAAACTAAACTAATTGCAAAAAAAGGAGGTAAAAGTGATTTTAAAAGATGATCTGTACGGGCTAATTCTGGCGGGCGGAAAAAGCAGCAGGATGCAGACAGATAAAGGAGAACTACAGTATCATGAAGCCACCAGTCAAAGAACATTTTTGTATAAAATGCTGGATAAGTTTTGCGCTAAAACTTTTATAAGTTGCAGAAAAGACCAGGCAGGTAATTTGCAATCCGGCGAAGAATATATTGTTGATGAAAACATTTATGAAGGTCCGCTGAATGGTATCTTATCTGCTCATCATCGCTTTCCGGAAAGGGCCTGGCTGGTGCTTGCAGTTGACCTTCCACACATAACCGACAAAACTATTCAGGCTTTGCTTGATGAACGTGATACTTTAAAAATAGCCACTGCATATACCACACAAACTTCACAAATGCCGGAGCCGCTCCTTGCTATCTGGGAACCGGCATCGTTGATAGAAGCTGAAAAATATATTCAGGCAGGGAACCATTGTCCACGTAAATTTTTGAAAGCTCAGGATATAAAAATGATTTTTCCTGAAAACGACCTGGAGCTTTTTAATGCTAATTTCTACACCGATTACCTGCAGGCAAAAAATAGACTGGCAGCAACATGAATGAAGAACGATACGCAAAACAAATTAAACTAAAAGGATTCGGCCTGCCTGCCCAGCAATTATTACAGGATAGCAAAGTGCTGATAGTGGGAGCAGGCGGCCTTGGAACACCCTGCGCCCAATACTTAAACGGAGCTGGTGTTGGCACCATCGGATTAATAGATGACGATACGATTAGTTTAAGTAACCTGCCAAGACAAACCTTGTTTGATGAAGCGGAAATCGGGTTATCTAAAATTGAGGTGCTATCCCAAAAATTAACAAGACAAAATCCTGCTACAAATTTTATTTGCTACCACCATTTTTTAACACCTGCCAATGCCCTGGCCATCATCAATGAATATGATATTGTAATAGATGCCTCAGATAATTTTGGCACCCGCTACCTGGTGAACGATTGCTGTGTAATTTTAAACAAGCCTTTTGTGTATGGGGCTGTGCAAGATTTTGAAGGCCAGGTAAGTGTTTTAAATTACCAGGATGGGCCCACCTACCGGTGTCTTTTTCCCGGCAACGATGAACCAGGTACTTCAATACTTAATTGCGACGACAATGGTATAATAGGTGTACTGCCTGCACTGGTAGGCACCTATCAGGCAATGGAAGCTATCAAAATAATTACCGGTGTTGGCACACCATTGAGCGGTCATCTTTTAATAATGGATATGCTGTCGCAATCGCATTTTAAGATAGCCCTTTCTCCCAATCCAGATAATCAAAAAATAACCGGGTTAAAAGAATCCTATGCTGTTCCGGTTTGTAGCAGCGACGTTCCATTAATAGATGTGGCCACCTTAAAAGAATGGTTGCATAGTGGAAAGGAAATAGTACTGATTGATGTAAGGACAGCGGAAGAGTTTAACAGCGGGCAATGGCTGGGATCTAAAAATATTCCACTAACAGCCTTGGCTGCACGCCAGGAAGAAATTGATTTTAATTGTCCTGTAGTAACCATTTGCCAATCGGGTAGCAGGAGCAAAAATGCAGCATTACTTTTGATGAAAGAAAATAACCAGCGCCGGGTGTTTAGCCTGCAGGGAGGCTTATCTTCACGCTTATAATTTTACAATGGATTTAACTACGCTTTTAATCATTTCATTATTATTTCTTTTGATCTCCTTTCTATATAGTACAGTAGGTTTTGGCGGGGGATCCAGTTACCTTGCCATTCTAAGTCTTTTTATTACCGACTTTAATACCATCCGCACGCATGCGCTGCTTTGTAATATTGCAGTGGTAACTATCGGCTGTATTATCGCTTACCGTAAAGGATTTTTATCCTTTAAAAAAGCAATCCCCTACACACTATTTAGTGTGCCGGCTGCCTTGTTAGGTGCCACAGTCAAGCTGTCTGAGAAAACTTTTTTTCTTGTTTTAGGTGGCGCATTGGTACTTTCAGCAGTGGCATTATTTTTTCAGGTTGTAAAGCAGGTGAAGCCGCTGGAAGATAGAAAAAAAGTATTGGTAAGATCGATTCCATTAGGCACAGTTTTAGGTTTTTTGTCAGGCATGGTGGGCATTGGCGGTGGTATCTTTTTATCACCGGTACTTAATTTATTAAATTGGGAAGAGACTAAAAAGATAGCTGGTATTGCAGGTTTTTTTATTCTGGTTAATTCCATTGGTGGCATTGCAGGGCTTGCTATAAAAGGCACCATACCGGTGTCGTTACCCTTTACAGCTTGTGTGCTGGGTGCGGTTACTATTGGTGGTTTTGCTGGTTCAATGATGAGCATGCAATTATTTAATGCGTTAATAATAAAAAGGCTCACTGCGGTTTTGATATTGGTAGTTGGGGTTAAGTTGCTGATAGAGCATTTATGACCTCACCCCCGGCCCCCTCTCCGACGGAGAGGGGGAGCTTGGCCCCCAATGCTGCAATGGTTTTTATTGTACGCAACAATTTTAATTATCAGATTATCTAAATCGTATTATATGATAGCTGTTGAAGAGGCACTTGCAATTGTTTTATCAAAGCCCGGTGTTTATGGAATGGAAAAAGTTTCATTGATAGATGCCGGCAACCGCTTTTTGGGTGAGGACATTTTTGCTGACAGAGATTCACCTCCTTACGATAGGGTGATGATGGATGGTATTGCTATTGATAGCAGTGTACTTTCTTTAAATGAACCAGGTTATTTTTTTATAGAGAACATTCAGGCCGCAGGCGATATTCAAAAAATATTATCTGATAAAAATAATTGTATTGAAGTGATGACAGGTGCTATACTGCCTGCCAATACAGATTCCATCATTCCTTATGAAAACATTGATATTATTAACAACAGGGCTTATATAAAACAGCCTGTCACTCCAAAAAAATATATTCATTTGCAGGGCAGCGACCATAAAAAAAATCAGTTGGCATTGCATAGAAGCAAAAGGCTAAATGCGGCGGATATTGGATTGCTGGCAGCGGTAGGAATCAGCCGTGTACCGGTTTATATATTACCTAAAGTAGCGATTGTAGCAACAGGTAATGAATTGGTTGATGTGGACGTAATTCCGGATAACCACCAGGTTCGCATGTCGAATGTTTATTCGTTGCATGCCGCATTAAAGATGGATATGATTTCTTCCGATATTTTTCACATCAATGATGACGAGGCTACACTTTTTGCACAGCTTTCTACTATTGTAAATGAGTATGATGTTGTATTAATTAGCGGCGGGGTATCAAAAGGTAAGTACGATTATGTGCCCGTTATTTTAAATAAACTGGGTGTAGAAAAATTATTTCACCAGGTAGCGCAAAGGCCTGGAAAGCCTTTCTGGTTTGGCCATCATCCAGACTTGCATACCCATGTATTTGCTTTTCCGGGCAACCCTGTTTCTACCTTTGTATGTTATCATTATTATTTCCGGCACTGGTTGTTTTCCTCCATGGGCAATCAGCTGCAATTACCGTTAACAGTATTGTCTGGCAGTATCACTCCTAACAATACGCTAACGCAATTCATCCCGGTAACATTAAATACAGATGGTAATCAAGTAAGTGAAGTAGTCAATAATGGATCAGGCGATCTGTTTAGTTTATCAGTTATTGACGGGTTTATTTTTTTGCCAAAAGGAGATACAGCTTACCCGGCAAAAAGTTCTTTTCGTTTTCTTAAAATAATTTAGCAGTAGGCCAATATTTTTTGTGTGGTATATTACCTTTTGACTTTTTAAATTTAGGTCAACGCTAAATGATCCGGCCGCAAAGCACGTAAAAATTACCGGCATATAGTTTGTGTTGAATTTAAAATATTCTTAAAATCAAAACTATGTGCAATACTAAAATTTACACTTATCAAAATAATTTAGCCAGCTGCTTCATTATCTTTTTTTCGTTTATCATCTTTACAAATAAAATAGCAGCACAACCTGTATTGGCGCTAACCCCGGTTATTACAACAGGATTAAGTTCGCCCATTCAGTTTGTAAATGCCGCTGATGGCAGCAACCGTGTTTTTATTGTACAACAGGGAGCAACCATCAGGGCCTATGATGCAGCCTTTAATTTTCTATCTGTATTTCTTACGGTTTCCAATGTCAATGTTGGTGGTGAACGTGGTTTGTTAAGTATGGTGTTTCATCCGGATTATAAAAACAACGGATTGTTCTATGTTTATTATACCAATACAACAGGCGACCTTGAACTGGCGAGATACCACGTAAGCAGCGACCCGGATATTGCAGATGCTGCAACAAAAGTTATTTTAATTACTATACCTCATCCAACAAATTCCAATCATAATGGCGGCGAACTTCATTTTGGCAATGATGGGTATTTATATTTGTCAACCGGCGATGGAGGTGGAGGAGGAGATGTACCAAACAATGCACAAAATACGTCTGTTCTGTTGGGGAAAATGTTACGCTTCAATGTAAACACATCCGCTACAGCACCCTACTATACAATTCCCGCAGGCAATCCTTATAGTAATGAAATTTTCGACCTGGGCCTGCGCAATCCTTTTCGCTGGAGCTTTGACAGGCTGACTAACGATATGTGGATTGGAGATGTTGGACAGGATTCGTGGGAAGAAATTAATTACCGGCCTGCAGCTTTAACAGCCGGGACAAATTATGGGTGGCATTGTTATGAAGGAAATGCTACTTACAATACAACTGGTTGTGGTCCTTCTACCAATTATGTATTTCCGGTTTATACCTATCCAACTCAAAATCCTTCTGCTGCTGTTACAGGCGGCATTGTTTACAGGGGTGCAGCCTACCCGATGTTGCAGGGATACAATATTAGTGCTGATTTTTATTCGGGTATCTTTTACCAAACTATTTCAGATGGTGCCAGCGGTTGGATCACCACTACACAAATACTTGCACCTACTGGTATTGTAGATTTTGGTGAAACCGAAGATGGAGAAGCTTATGTTGTTTCACTTACCGCAAATAGTGTATCCCGCCTTAGTGCAAGCACACCCTTGCCAGTTACATTAGTTGCATTTAATGGTACGCCTAATAATGAAGGCGTAAAATTGAACTGGCAAACTACAATGGAAGAAAATATCCGTCAGTTTGAAGTTGAATATAGTGTGGACGGAACTTCATTTATTCATCTTGGTAATGTACCGGCAAATAATACAGCAACAGGTTCTGCATACAATTTTTTACATTCCATCATGTATGATGGTGCAATTTTTTACCGGTTAAAAATAGCAGATATTGATGGTTCCTTTAAATATTCTGGCATCATCAGGCTGGCATTAAAGAGTAATGCAAAAAACATTGCGGCTCCTTCTGTTATTAACAATGGTGTAATGAATGTTAACCTGATGAACCTGACATATAATTCACTGGAGTTGATTAGCATGAACGGAACCCTGGTATTGAAAAAAGAGGTTACCGGACAATCTGGAAATATTAAAGTACCGCTAAGCAAGGTAGCTGCTGGTATTTATTTGGTAAGGTTAATTGGCAATTCAAAAACTATTAGCCAAAAAATATTTATACAATAGCAGGGGTAAACAATCGCCGTGCATTGCAGTTACATTATCTGTTGAACCACTAATAGGATTCAGAATTATGTTCTTGTGTACACTTAGTGTTCCTGGTGTCTTCTTCGGGCAGATAAAGTTTACAAAGAAGATGATTAAAGAATCAATTTACTGCAAATAGGCCGTTAGGTCTATACAATGGTGTATTCCGCATCAACTTTAAATATGTTATCTCTTCAACTTTTTAAGTGCTGGTCAAAATGAATTGGAACCTCCTGTAAATTAGCAAAACAAACTATTGTAAAATTGCCCTATATTTCCTTATTATTAATTCAACTGCTGCACATGTTGTCACAATTGCGAACTACTTATCGTATCCTTATTTTTTTGTTTATTCCTTTTCAAGGTGTGGCCCAAGTTAATTTTAAAGCAACAGGCCGGATAATAGATTTAGATACCAAACAACCGGTAAAAAATGTCAGCATTATTCTTGTTCAAACTAAAGCAGGCACTTCAACCAACGATAGCGGCTACTTTAATTTCCCATCGCCTATTCCTTATTTCACTATAACGATATCGTCCGTTGGTTACCTGCATACTACCAGGGAATTAAATTTATTGGAAGACAGCACGCCTTTAAAAATAGAACTGAAGAAAAAAGCAAATGAGCAATTGGATGAAGTGATAGTGAATGCTTATAAAGGTACCAGTAAAGTGAAAACCGTGGAAATGAATATTGTGAAGATCAACCCGGAGCTGATAAAGAGGAGCCCGTTACTTTTTGGCGAAGCTGATATTATTAAAGCGCTGATTTTGCAGCCAGGGGTAACCAGCTCGGGCGAAGGTGCAGGTGGTTTTAATGTGCGTGGCGGCAATGCCGATCAAAACCTGGTGTTGCTGGATGGGGCTCCTTTATTCAACACTGCTCACCTGTTGGGGTTTTATACTTCGGTAAGTCCTGATGCGGTGCAGGATGTTACTTTATATAAAGGTGGCATGCCCGCAGAGTATGGCGGCCGCTTATCTTCTCTGCTCAATATGAAAATAAAAAATGGCAACAACACCAGTATGCAATACACTGGTGGCGTGGGCCCTATGAGTGGCCGCTTTTTTATGAATGGACCGCTCATTAAAGATAAATTAACTTTCATTGGAGGTTTTCGTGCGGCTTATCCTGACCTTATATTAAATCAACTAGGTGATAAATTTGGTGCCAGCCGTGCTTTCTTTTATGATGGTATCGTTAAAGCGGAATATACTATTAACACCAAAAATAAGTTATCCATAACCGGTTACCGCAGTTACGATAAATTCAGGTTTGATACTTCAACTGTATATAATTGGGAAAGCAATCTTGTTTCGCTTAATTACGTTGCCGACATCAGTTCAAAGCTTTCTTTAAAGTTAAATGCCAATTACAGCCGCTTTATTTCAACCATTAACGGGCTGGATAAATTTTACCAGTTTAAACTCGTTTCTTCTATTACACAAAAACAAATAAAACCGGTCTTCATCTACAAACCAAATGATAAACATACCGTTGAATGGGGAGCCGATTATATTTTATATGGCATTTCGCCGGGCACACGAAATCCTGTTTCGGATTCCAGCAATATTAATCCACTGTTTATTCAAAAAGAAAAGGGAAGAGAGATGGCTGTTTTTATAAGTGACCAGGTTGATTTTACAGACAGGATATCTTTGCAGGTGGGTTTACGCTATGCCCGTTATGACTACCTGGGTCCGAAAACTGTTTATGATTATGAAAAGGATGTGCCAATGGCAAAAGAAACCATCACAGACAGCATCCATTTTTCTGGCAATAAAAGCATTAAAAATTACGGCGGGCTTGAACCAAGGGTTTCACTAAAGATTGGCCTTACCGATGAGCTTTCTTTAAAGTTAAGTTACAACCGGGGCCAGCAATTCCTTCATCTTATTTCCAACACTACTTCTATTTCACCGGTTGATTTTTGGAAACTGAGCGATCGATATATCAACAGGCAAATCGGCGATCAGTATGCGGTTGGGCTTTTTAAAAGCTTTAATAAAAATCAGTATGAAGCATCTTTTGAAACCTACTATAAAACAACAAAAAATATCGTTCAGTATAAAGACGGGGCCTTGTTATTATTGAACCCTTATATTGAAAGTGCCTTATTAAATGGAAGGGGCCGTGCCTATGGCTTGGAATTTAGTGTTGCAAAAAATACAGGCAACTTGACCGGCCAGGTAAATTACACCTGGTCAAAATCACAGGTGCAGGTGCTTGCGGGTTTTACTTCAGAATCAGTTAATGGCGGAACGTACTATCCTGCAGATATTGACAGGCCAAATAACCTTGCCATAATGATGAAAATAAAACTTGGCCTTGGCTGGAGCTTCAGTAGTAACTTTATTTATACCTCCGGCAGGCCGGCTACTTATCCTGATGGTAATTATGCTTTTAACGGTTCGGTGGTAACCAATTATTCAAGACGGAACATGGACCGCTTACCTGCTTATCATCGTTTAGATGCAGGCTTTACCTATGTTTCAAAACGATACCCTGAACAAAAAAGATACAGCATCTGGAACATTTCTTTTTACAATGTTTACATGCATAAAAATGCCTATTCCATCTATTTTAAAAGAGACGATACCCGGCTGTTGGCTTACCGGCTTTCAGTAGTTGGCGGCATAATACCTTCCTTATCCTGGAACTATAATTTTTAATTTACTATGCAAGTTCTAAAAATAATAATTGCCATAAGCATCCTTACAATAACCACGCAGTCCTGCATTAAACAGGTGGATGTAGTTACACGAAATGAAAAACCTTTCCTGGTAGTGGAGGGTTCTGTTACTACAGATACGGTTGCCTATACGGTAAAACTTACTTACTCAGGCCCGATAGCTTACAGCGATGTCATACCAGATCAATACCTTGAAAAAGATGCCATTGTAACCATTGCTGATGACCTGGGAAATACAACACCGCTGGTATATACAGACCAGGGAGTTTACGAAACAACTGACCCTGCTTATATTGGCACAGTGGGCAGAAGCTACAGCGTGACGGTTGTATTAAAAGATGGAAGAAAATATATTTCCACACCCGAAAAAATAAAACCGCCTGTGCCCATTTCAAATATCAATGTAAGTTTCATCAATAAGTTTGATATGTTTTATCCAACCTACCTGGATATTTCGATAGGTGCAAAAGATCCTGCGCAGGAAGAAAATTATTATCGCTGGACCTTTTACTCCTGGTCGGGCAGGCAAACAAAAGGGGTATCCTGCGGCTTAGGTAATTGCATCATTTATGAATACTGTTATCAAAAATTTGTTGATAAGGAAGTCCGTATCCTTTCAGACAATTCTATTAATGGCAACGATATAAAAAATCAAACGGTGGGCCGGTGTTATATTTATACTTACTTAAATGATTTCATTGATATCAGCCAGGTAGCTATGACAAGGGAGGCCTACCAATTTTGGAAAAGTTACCAGGATCAGCAAACCAGAACCGGGGGTATATTAGATCCGCTGCCCGCTTCCATTAAAGGAAATGTCCACAATGCATCGAATAGTAATGATTTTGCACTTGGGTATTTTTCAGCTTCTTCAGTTGCACATAAAAAAGTAATTTTAATACCTTACAGCATAACGCCTTACCTGTTTGAAATATCGGCACGGCAATTTATTCCGGATCAATTTGTAGCTTGTTTTGATTATTTCCCCAATACACTCCTTTACCCGCCACCGCCAGACAAGCAGTATCCACCGCCGCCAGGCTGGCAAAACGCAGAAGAAATAAAAGTGTATTGGTAGAAGATTATTGAAAATATTTAGTAAAGGATTTTGCAAAGAGTTAAATAGACTTATTGCAATCATAGCATCTGCGGCATTATTTAGTTACTCTTTTCTTCATTAGTCGCACAAGGGTTGCCGGTATTTCTTTTCCACTAAATGCTATTAATGCCTGCTTCTAATATGAGAATTGCTTGCATTTACAGTGCATTTATATATAACCCTCAATGATCAGTTTTTTATAGGTAAATTTATTTTAGTCCCACTGGCAGCGGAGTACAAATATTTGAAACCATTAATTTCTAATCAGGTACCTGATGCTATTTATAAAATACTGCATTTGGGCATCTTTCATCATTCCACGATATTCCCTCCTGTCGAACGAGGAATAATAAGCAAATTTTTGACCGTCTATACTTTTTATCTTCCCCTTGTAAGCAGGGTCTTCAAAGGATGCATAATAAGTCAATGCAGAAGTGCCTGCATTCCTTAATTTGCCTTTATAAGCTTCGTTATCAAAAGTACTGTAGTAACTGAATGGGTAGCTGCCAGCATTTTTAATTTTACCTCTTACCGCTTCATCATTAAAGGAATCGTAATAATCAAAAAAAATGCTGCCGATACTTTTTACTTTGCCTTTCAATAGTTCACCTTCGCTTGAAGAAAAATAAGTAAAACCCGTTATACCTACGTACCTTATTTTCCCCTTGAAATCTTCATTATCATATCCTGAATAATATTCTATTCTTCCCATATACTGGTCGAGCCTTCCAGGATAATTATAGCCTGGCCGGGTACTTTCTATTCCCCAATCAATAATTTTTCCATCTTTTGTGACATTTACAAAAACACCATCGTTGGTAAGAAAGGTAATAACGTCTGCATTACCGTTATTGGTTATTGTTATCTGGGCAAGCCTTTGTCCATAAACCAGAGCAAATAAAAAGTTTATAACTACTGTTAAAAATAATGCTTTCATTCTGTTTGTAATTATTGAATCATTCTGTAAAATAAGAATAAGTTTTCAATTACCCGTTACTTTAGTCGGACTTTGGCACAAGTAAAAGGCTGCAAATAATTGAAAAATGCTAAAGTTAAATGGCTGTATTGTTTAATTGTTGATAACGAAAAAAGCAAACCAATTTATTAGCACGGGTACTCTTTTTTCTAAAGTATACCTGACAAAGGTGATGTGTAAGGAAGCATACCAATTTTACAAATAAAATTATCAGGCCAACATGTTTTAGTACCCGCTTTTATTAGCTTTGTGCTTTCATTAATAAATAAATTTCAACATGTCTTCACAAACAAAAATAGCCCTTGTAACCGGAGGAAGCCGTGGACTGGGAAAAGATATGGCAATTAGTATTGCCAGGAAAGGTATGGACGTAATGCTTACTTACCGCACCAATGAAACAGAAGCCAAGCAAACGGTAAAAGCAATTGAAGATGTTGGACAAAAAGCCGTAGCGCTTAAACTGGATATGAGCGATTTCAATTCGCTTGATGGTTTTGTACAACAGCTAATAGAAAGTTTGCAGTCAAACTTTCATGTTGCCACTTTTGATTTTTTAGTGAACAATGCCGGTATGGGAGCTACTGTTCCTTTTATGCAGGTGACCGAAGAGCTGTTCACTGATTTTCTTAACGTGCATTACAAAGGCATTTATTTTTTAACGCAAAAATTAGTACCCTATATAAATACAGGTGGTCGCATTATTAACATCTCCTCAGGCACTACAAGATTTGCCAATCCGGGTTATTCATTATATGCATCTATGAAAGGAGCCATTGAAACATTCACCAAGTACCTCGCAAAAGAATTGGGAGCCAAAGGCATTGGTGCAAATGTGGTTGCACCGGGGCCTATAGAAACAGATTTTAATAATGGCGCTATCCGCAATAATACTCAATTGAAAGATATGCTTAGTTCATTGTCGCCCTTGGGCCGTGTGGGTGAAGCAGATGATATTGGCAGTGTGGTAGCTTTTCTTTGCACAGATGATGCAAAGTGGATCAATGGCCAGCGCATAGAAGTGAGTGGTGGTATAAATGGTTGATGGTTGATCTCAGATGTCTTGGTGTTAGTTAATCAGCTTTAGAAGCGGGAGTATATTAAAATAAAATTTGTAAGCTGTTAAAATAAATTATGAAAAGAATTTCAGTTGATATGGATGGTGTAATAGCCAATGTGTACAGCCAGTTTGTAGCAATGCATGCAGCCGAATTTGGCAAGCTTGTAACAGCAGATGAAATGAATGGAAAGCCGGAAGATGTAGCTTTTGAAAATGCTTTACAATATGTAAGGAGCCCTGGCTTTTTTCGCAGTGCCCCGGTTATTGAAGACAGCAAGGAAGTGCTGCGGAAACTAAACGATCAATACAAAATATTTATAGTTTCAGCAGCCATGGAATTTCCCAACAGCCTGGTAGAAAAACATGCCTGGTTAAATGAACACTTTCCTTTTATCGGCTGGCAGCAAATGGTTTTTTGTGGATCAAAAGAAATTATCAAAGCCGACATCATGATTGACGATCATTTTAAGAACCTAAACTTTTTTACCGGCGAAACTATCTTGTTTACACAGCCACATAATAAACTGGCAAATGCCCTTGATCACAAAAGAGTAGAAAACTGGCAAGAGATTGAGCGCCTGCTGCTTCCTTGAAATATAGTTAACAGGATATTATTAGCGGTAGCGCTTAAAGTTTTTATCACTAAATAATATCTTAACTTGAATGTTTCAAACATCGTAACAAAAGGTTTTTACACATTTAAAATTGTGCAAATGAAAAAAAATATATTATCTATACTCTTTGGTGTAATACTATTTTCTGTTGATGGCCAAACAATAAAAAATACTTCTTATTTAAATCAATCAGGTGAAAAAGTGTTACGGCTTGAGTGTATTTTACCTGTTGATCTGGCAACTGCCTGGCAGTTTTTTACCAATGATAAAAAGCTGCAAAAATGGATTGCGCCATTAGCACATATTGAGCTTAAATCAGGAGGATATATTGTTACCAATTACGACAGCACAAAAAATTTATCTGATAGCAGCTCTATTAAATTACCTGTGCTGGGTTTTATAGACAGGGAATTGATAGTGCTGAAAGTAAAGCTCAATAACAACTTTGCTGCAAGTGTGCAAAATGAAGATGAGCATTTGCAGGAAATTATTCAGTTTCAGAAAGTGGACGGCAAACAAACAAAAGTTATCTCAACCATGATTGGCTGGGGTAGTGGCAGCGATTGGGAAAAAGCCTACAACTTTTTTGTAAAAGGCAATGAATGGACCTACAAAGAATTATTGAAGAATTTCCAATAGAACAGATAAAAAACCTGCTACATTTATTCTGATAATGCAAACTGTTTTCTGTGTTGACTACTTAAAAAAATAAAATCAGCTAACTTCAAAAAATAGTACATGTCATCAACCCGCAGAACCTTTGCAAAAAATGCCTTAGCCGCTACGGCAGCTTTTAGTTTACCGGCCTTTGTAAAGGCAGATAATTCAACAGGCAGTAAAAAGTTGAAAATAGTTTGCGTAGGCGGCCACCCGGATGATCCTGAAAGTGGCTGTGGTGGCACGCTGGCCAAACTTGTTGCAGCAGGGCATGAAGTGACCATCATTTATTTAACCAGTGGAGAAGCCGGCATTGTTGGCAAATCGCATGTAGAAGCTGCAGCTATCCGCACTAAAGAAGCAATTGCCGCCTGTAAAATTCTAAATGCCAAACCTATATTTGCCGGGCAGATAGATGGCGCCGGCATGGTTGACAACGAATGGACAAGTAAAACGCTCGAATTGATTAAAACTGAAAAGCCAGACATAGTTTTTACACACTGGCCGATTGATTCGCACAAAGACCACCAGTGTGCCAGCTTGCTCACTATTCAAAGTTGGGTGCGTAGCGGAAAGGTATTTGAATTGTATTTTTTTGAAGTTTGTACCGGTGCACAAACAATGGGTTTTAAACCTACAGATTATATTGATATCACGAGTACCAAAGAGCAAAAGAGGAAAGCGGTGTTTTGTCATACCAGCCAAAACCCTCCGGGCATTTATGCAGCTGCTGATTGCAACCATGGCATGATGGAAACATTCAGGGGGATAGAAATAAATGTATCAGC
>JANYFT010000274.1 GCA_025359625.1 Ferruginibacter sp. | reverse complement strand
ATAAGTAGCATGCAAGCGGAAAGGCCAGTGATTTTTTACCAATAACCGGATGATTGGTTCAAGATCGGTTTCCAATTCTTTTGACAACTCAATTCTCGGCTCTAAAAAATTTTCAAAGTCTGCTGCACTTGCCACTAAATTTTCTCCGGCACCTTCAGCCATGTAGCCATTTGCGACAAACATATTGTCATTGTTATTAAGTTGCGTTGTCTTTATCCATTTTTCATAGTCTTGATATTCCCGCCCTTTTACCTGGGCAAATAAATAGTAAGAAGTACGAAGTGTTAGTTTACCCTGCTTTGCCAATTCCAGTGCAATGCCATAGTCTTCAGCATAATTTTGACCGCCAGCTGCAGCGTCAATCGCACTGGTTAATCCAAACCTGTTTAGCTCATGATAATATTGTTGTGTTGAGTTTAATCTTTCTTCATGATTAAGCACCGTTGTTAATGCAAGTGTGGTGTAGATAGCTTTTGGTGTTAGCTTGGCATACAACATTCCTGTTGGGTTTCCTTTATCATCCAGTTCTACCAAACTTCCATCATACTTTGTATCCTGGTTATATTTTAAAACTTCTATTCCTTTTTTATTCAGAAATGCTTTCCCATACAGGTGAGTAATAAACACCGGTTTATCAGGAACAGCTTCATTGATCTCATCAATGGTGGGTTGCCTTTTTTCTTCAAACTGGTATTCGTTCCAGCCCCCGATCACTTTTATCCATACACCTTCCGGCGTACGTGCGGCCTGCTCTTTCAACATTTCCATTGCACGTTTTAAAGTTTTTACGCCATCCCATCGTAACTCAGCATTGTAGTGCAGTCCTTCTCTGATGATGTGAATATGGCTGTCGTTCAAACCCGGCACAATGGTTTTTCCCGCTGCGTTAATTAATTGCGTACCTGAGCCTTTAAATTCATCCACTATTTTTTTTGAACTGCCGGTGGCAAGTATAATTCCATCCTTTACCGCAACAGCCTGCATATATTCACCTGGCTTTGACATCGTTGCTATTTTCCCATCGTAAATAATAAGATCCGCTTTTTGTTGGGCTGATAATTTTATTACAAATGACAATAAGAATGATACAAAAATTAATTTTTTCATGATTGTCTATTTAACAATGGTCATAAGAATATTGGTTGATGAATCGGGCACAGATAAAAATGGACTATGTCCGCTGTTGAGGGAATAAACTTTTGTAATCTCTGCCGCCAATACCATTTGTTTTTGCAGGTTGATGCCAATTGCCTGGTCTGCCGCTGTGTGGATATAGTACTTATCAACTTTACCAAAAGCAGCAGCAGTAATCGTTACGGGCATTCCAAAAGGGATAGCAGGTTCTACCCTGAATTTATCGTTAAGCAATTGCTTTACTGTCGCCGACCCATCCTGGCAAAAGATAGCAATTCGGTTGGCAGGTGTAATATCCAGTGTAAGATGATCAGCAGAAGGTATCAGCGATGGACCTAACTGCGATTGGGCATCTTGTCCTGCAAGATCAACCAATCGTTGCCCGCTGGCAGGTACAAAAGCTGCAACATAAACCAGTTTTTCAATTTTATTAGGAATGCTTTCGGCAACTGCTGAGACCACCATACCGCCCATACTATGCCCAACCAAAACTACTTTTGTATTGGCAGTATTGATAGCCGCAATTACTTTGTCTCTGTAGATATCTATTGATGCGTTTGCAGCTGGAGTGGTATCATTTCCATGAGCAGGCAGTTCAACCACTATTACTTTTTGTCCCAGTTTTTCTAATCCATCTTTTACAAATTGCCAAACATAAGTACCCTGCCATGCACCATGTACCAACACAAATGTTTTAGATGGTTTAGGATTGTCACTTTTAGAACAGCCACTGTTAAAAATCAGTAAGCATGTTATCAATACCATTACACCAATTATTTTTTTCATTATTTTATTTTTATTTATTATGCAAATAGTTGTTTAGACCTGTTCAGTTTTATATTACTTAATTTGTTAGCAAGTACAATTGGTATTTGTGAAGTATAATTGTAGTAAAACATTACGATCCCCTTTACATATTCAACAGTTGCCATTACACCTAAAATGAGCAGTACTTTATTTTTTTCATTCGGATTATCAAACCGAAGACATTCAACAATAGAAAAATCATTTGGCCGTATGCAAGTCTTTTCCTGCGCCCATAATAACCCCTTTCCAAATAATACAAAATCCTCGCTATATCCTTTTTCATGTAAATCAATAATGGCAGTGGCTAAATGATTGTGTTGAAAATCTACATAGTTAATTACCTCCATCAATGCCATAACACCCCCGTTGTAACCATCATTTTGTTTATTTAATAAATGTGTTAGCATACCATTATTGATTTTTGTATTTTACAAATAATATCCCTGTTACAATCCAATATAAAAAGTGATATTTCCTATCTGCTGCGAAAAATATCCTTTAAATTCAGCGGTTCTCAGCTTTTCATAAAATGCAATTCCAAATCCCTTTTTTGATAAAGCAATACCGTATTCGTATTGCATAAAAATTCTGTTGATGCTGTCTTTTTTAATTGTATAAGGAGAAGAATCATGTGTAAAAAAACCTCCCTGTAAAACTGAATTATCCATAACTGCCGTGGCATCTGTTTTCATATAAAAGAAGAATTGAAAATTTCTTATATTTCCTTCGCCAGATATATTGTTTTTAAAATTTGACTTTTCGTAATTGGAGAAATAGCTGTTAAATATGCCGGCCCTGAATTTTACTCCAACTCCAATGTTATTATACATGGTGCCTACATTACCTGTTACATTGCCAATAATCTCTAAGTTTTTTGTAGGACTGAAAACTAATTTTTCATAGTTGATGAGATAGTTTAAGATGATATCACTTTTTATCTGGTTGTCCCAGCCCTGTGGCTTTTGGTAATTGATAAGGCCATGTACAAAGGTTTGGATTTCTTTTCCGAAAGAATATTTACCAATAGCACCCAAGCTAAGGCTGGTAGTTAGCTTCTGCTTTTTAATAATGTCCGAAGAAATAAGCATGTGAGAAAAATAGGTAACACCAGCATAAGGACGGTCGCCATACTCAATTGCCTTAGTTGAAATATTATTTGGAGTAAACAAGTTTTGTGTAAGTCCCCATCCATAAATATTATCTGCACTACCTGTAATTTTCATCAGCAGGGTAGATGGAAATTTCGCCGGTACATTTTTAGTGTAATACAATTCTAATTTGAATCCACTTGAATAGCCTCGATCGGTACCCTCGCCACGCAGGTTAAAAAAATCATCGTCTTCAGATATTTTTAAATACTGTGTTTCATTTCTTTTTTGAGCGAACATCTCTTGCTGAAAATGCAGGCAGCATAATAAAATAAAAAGGTATCGCATACAAATGAAGTTTAATTTTTAAGAACATACTTTCTGGAGCATCATTTAATTGTAGCCTTTGCAGCCGCTTCAATTACATCAGCGACAGCTTTTGCATTGGACATAAATAATACATGGCTGCCTTTAATTTCTGTAACTATTGAGCCGGCCCTTTTGTAAATGGTACGTTCTATTTGAGGGTTTATACTTTTATCTTCAGTAGCAACGATGGCATAGGAAGGTTTTGTTTTCCAGGCAGCAATACTAAGTGGGGTTATGAAACATTTTACTGCAACGGGCCCCTGCGACGCATACATGAAGTCTGTTTTTTCTTTGCTGATGTCAGCAGCAAATCCTGCATGGTATTTAGCTTTATCATACCATATAAATCCTTTTTCATCCGGAGGAAGAATGCCATTTTCGGCAGCAGGAGGAGCTGTCTTGATGAGGTCGAGTGCTGACTCACCAACTTCTGGAACGAAGGCTGCAACATATACCAAACTTGCTACTTTGGAATGAATACCAGCCTGTGTTATTACGGCGCCGCCCCATGAATGTCCAACTAATACAACAGGGCCATCCTGCTTGTCCAATATTCTTTCAGTTGCTGCCACATCATCTTCCAAAGAAGTCAATGGGTTTTGAACCATCGTTACATTGTAACCATGTCCTTGTAATATTTTAAATACTTTTTCCCAGCCAGATCCATCAGCAAATGCACCATGAACGATAACAATATTTTTTGCTCCAATATTCGGTTGCGCAAATGAAGGTGTAATAGCACTAAAAATAACTATAACTATAGCCAGCATTTTAAGTAACCCAATTTTATTTTTCATACCTCAATTTTTTATTGTGATCAAATAATTATTTCAAACAATTAATGCTTCAACATTTCATGGGCATATTGAGCACCTATGCCATAAGCTCCGCCATATTTTATCGCTAATGCTATTACTGCATTGTAAGTTGATTGCCTTGCCCAGTCTCTTTGCAATTCCAGTAAATATTGTAATGCAGTCATTGGTTTTGCGCCCGCCTGTATCATACGTTTCACTGCCATGTCATGCGCCTCTACGCTCACATCGCCGCATGCATCTGTAATAATATACACTTCAAATCCTTCTGCTATGGCCGACAATGCCGGGCCAACAATACATACCCCTGTCCATAAGCCTGCAAATACAATTTTCTTTTTGCCTTTGGCTGTAATGGCTTTATGGGCATTCACATCTTCCCAGGTATTCATACTACTCCTGTCAATATAATTGGAAGTGGCCTGCGGATAAAATTCTTCCAGTTCCGGAAAAACGGGGCCGCTGAATGATTTTTCAGCCACTGTAGTTACCACGGTGGCCACATTGAATATTTTTGAAGCTCCTGCAATCAAGGCTGTATTGTTTCTCAATTCAATAATGCTGCTGCTCTTTGCAGCAAAAGCCATTTGGCCTTCAAAATCGATGAGCACCAGTTCATGATTAGTTGGGTTCAATAATTCTTGTGAGGGCTTTTGTGCGTTTGCATTTAATGCAACGGCCATTGTCAATAAAGCCATGATTGATCTAATTGTATTCTTCATTGTTTTGTATTTTTTGTTTAAATATTTACAGGGATGCTGCGGTTTATAGATCAACAGCATTGTGATTATTTATGTCGGTAAATGTTGGAAGTGATAAGCTGCTTACTCACTTGTTTACAAAAAAATCCATCAACCCTTTTTGCACCTGGTCAGTTTGTTCCTGTACTATCCAGTGGCCTGAACCTGTAATTTTTACCTCCGAAACATTATTGGCAACCAGCTTGCAATGGGTAGCTAAAAATGGGGCACTAAAATATTCCCCACCCATGGCGAGTAATGGCATAGTCAATTTCTTTTTCATAAATTCATGGTTGTCTTTTACATCTTTTGGAAAGTCA
>JANYFT010000257.1 GCA_025359625.1 Ferruginibacter sp. | reverse complement strand
AAAACAACGTCTGGTCTAAAGTTCTTTATTAACTTAGAGACTTGACTGATTATCTCGACGCAGCTATAAATAAATTTATCGTCAACGTCTATTAAAGTCGAAATCTCTGACACATCGCCCTCGTCAAAGAAATGTTCATGGGGTGACTTTACTTTTGAAGGTATGGTTCCTCCATCATTGGCAACAAGGGTACTATAGCTTCTGCCTCGGCCATGTTTTAATGCATTAATAGCTAATTCTAAATCTGTGAATTGAGTCAGTAGTTGTAAATCTCCCGCTTTCTTTAATATGTCTTTTGCTTCAGTGAAGCCATTGTTGCAATTTAAGCGGTCTTGTAATAAGGCCTCAAAAATCGAAAACATTCCTACTGCTAAAATTGTTCTCTCCAAACGTGTCATTTGAAGTGTCTTAACCAGTGAAGTTGCTCCACTAGTTTGTAAAGCTTCAATAGTCTTTTCTTCCACATCTTTTAAAGAGTTAAGAGTGAAAATTGTACATCGATAGGCTAGGTCAGAAAAATCATGCATTAGTATAAATTATGGAGGTTTTATAATCGGTTGTAAATGTTATTGGGGTCGTTCTTCTCAATATCGCCTAACCCATAAATATATAATATAAAACGCTATAATATGCCGGTTCTCTAAAAATAGTAGTGTTGATAAGTAACTTATTAATGTTATGCATTTTGTATTGTCGTTAGTAACAATACACTTCCCGTAATGTATCCCATTTTATAAAAAATGTAAAGTTATTTTAAGGCTTAAACTATAAATTAATGACTGTAATACCCTTAAATGATTTGATAATTTTCATCATACACACGTTGGCAGCACAAAACCCTTTTGAGCACTAACGGTGGGCTGCAAATAAAGTCTACAAACCCTCCTAAAGCCCGGTGTCGCTGAACAGCGTATGAGCCAAAAGCCCCAATCCTTCACGGTTCGGGGCTTTTGCATTTTATTTTAAAAGATTTTATTTGCGGGGGCTTTCGGCTATACGACATAATGTTGCTTGCAGTACTACTTCCAGATTTCAGGTCCACGTCGGCTACCACCAAGTACAACACAAGCAGCCTGACTTATTGAATTGAAAATGTAATCTTCAATAAAAGTTCTGTCTTCGTTAATAGTGCCTTGATTTTGTAATACTTTTCTAAGTTCATAAGCGCCGTCTGCTGCACCATTACCAAAAGAAGGATCTAAGTTAATCGAAACGGTGGAACCTTTTAAAACAAGAAATTTTTTGTAGTCAAAATATTTTCCATAGGCTTCAACATTAGCATTCACAATTTTATAAGTTTTTGTCATATCTGGTGCAAATTGAGCTCCATCATTTTCGCTTATTGCAGCCAATTGTTCTTGAAATTTTAATTCTTGAATAGCTTTTTTCCTTTCGAGCCACTTTTTGTAAAATTCTACTGCATTTTGTCCTTTTGGGTGGCAATCTTTATGAACCGAAACTCCATTTTCCATAATTGTCAATCCGCCATTTTGATGTTCGTTTAAGTGATGAATTTCCAACTCTTCCCACTTTATTTCTTCATTACAAACTGCACATTTTTTTAAGTCTCTATAATAAATAATTTCTCTTTCTAATTGCCCATAAATCCTTGTTCCGTCTTTTTGAATAGGTTTTAGAATTTCAATCATTTTAGAAGTAAAAAACTTATGCCTTCTCTGAATTGTATTTGCTGCTGTCGATTGTGTTTGTGTAAGAGAAATATATGAATACCAATATTCTCCTTCTTTTGCTTTTTTGTCAATTAGAGAATTTGCTCTGAAATTGTCGAAGGCATTTATAAACTTGTCTTGCCAACTTCTTGTATAATCGTCAAATAAACTATCTACTAGCAATACAACGTGTATAGCTTCATGAACCCTTAACTTTTGACCTTTATAGCCATAAAAAATATCAGCTAATAAATCAAGTATTTTTGAAAATCTAGTTACTTGCGGTGAGTTAATATTAAAGCTTAGATTACGATAATAATACTCGTCTACAGGTTGTGTGCCAATTTCAACAAAATTTCCATTTGTTGCTTTTTCAAAAACTAACATCCCGATTTGAGCACATACAGTACGAATCTCACCTCTATCGGCTGATTTATCAAGGATATGTTTTTGAAAAAACTCATGACCGGGATACCTAGTTAATCCTTCTTTGCCTCCAAATTTCAAAGTGAATTCAGTGAAACCACCAGGCCATGCGTCTCTTTTTTCTTGAGCATTTAATGGAAGCCCTGCTTGTAGTCTTATAAATAAATCTCTTGCTTCGTCTTCGTTATCAGTAATGACTTTTACAATTGAAAGCTCTGTGTTATCAAATTTTCCTTTCAAATCATCACTAAGTCCGCTATAGTCACAACTTGCCCATGGGCAGGGTAGGTCTTTAATGAAAATTGGAAATCTTGCTGCTTTGTCATCTTTAACTGGGTCAAACAGTTTCAAAGCATTTTGCCCAAATTTATTTAACGCATTAATACGCTGTTGACCATCAATTATTTCTAAATCTTCTCTTTGCATTCCTGCAACCGTTCTTTTTTTATGGTGCAAATAAATTAATGGTAATGGATAACTTCTGAAAACACTGTCAATAAGTTTTTTCTGTTGTGGGTCTTTCCATACTGCTCCTCTTTGGTATTCCGGATTAACTGTCAACATGTTGTTATGTTTCAATTCAAGTAAGTCCTTGATTTTTATTTTGTCATAAATTATCTCCATAATATTATATTCTAACAATTTTTATCAAAGTTTAGGGTGTCACAACGTATTGCAGGCAATACGTAAATATATAATATAAAACGCTATAATATGCCGGTTCCTTAGAAATAGTAGTGTTGATAATCCACTTATCAATGTTATGCATTTTGTATTGTCGTTAGTACAATACACTTCCCATAATGTATTTCATTTTACCAAAAATGTAAAGTTATTTAAGGCTTAAACTATAAATTAATACGGTAATACCCTTAAATTATTTGATAATTTCCGTTGGCAGCACAAACCCTTTTAAGCATTAATGGGTGCTCCAAATAAATTCTACAAAAGCTGCTAAAACCGGTGTTGCTGAAAAGCGCCATAGCTACTCTCTACATTTTCAAATTTATTTTTGCTAATTTTTACACTATCCAGAGGATGAAAACGCCGGTAAGTTTCCTTTCCTGCCGCTATTTTATCCCACCTTAACCGTTGCTTACATTTTATACTTGTTTTAGGTGGTTTATTAAAAGGTTACAGTTTTTTTTCAACTATAAATTATTATTTCTATCAGTTTAAAAGGTTAAAATAACTGTTTAGCTATCCATCTGTCTGTTTATGCCCTCCATCTGTCTGTTTATGCCCTCCTTCTGTCTGTTTATGCCCTTCATCTGTCTGTTTATGCCCTCCTTCTGTTAGTTTATTGCCATTTTATGTTAAAAATTTGAAATTTTTGTTAGTTTATACCTTTAATCTAACAGTTTGCACCCATTTTCCGACTAATTTTTCAGTTTTCTATCAGTTTATGGGCTTAAACTGATAGTTTATGGGCTCAAACTGATAGTTTATGGCCCTAAATTGATAGTTAATTATAATTTCCTGTTTTTAATGGCTTACATATAGTGAATGTTACAGGGGTTCTAAATAAAAAACAATCCATCTTACTTAAATTTATTTAAATTCTCTTATCTATTAACTAATGTGTGCTGTGTTCCCGCAGGTGTTCCCAAAATTGTTTCCCTGGTTGTTACA
This sequence comes from Ferruginibacter sp., assembly GCA_025359625.1. GTDB lineage: Bacteria > Bacteroidota > Bacteroidia > Chitinophagales > Chitinophagaceae > Ferruginibacter. The sequence goes on along the minus strand of JANYFT010000257.1, from coordinate 2,677 downwards.
TCTGGCATTACCAAAAGCCTTTTTTCTGTATTCAGGTGTCTGCACCAACCACCTTTACCTTTAAAATACTTTATCAATGTGTAAACATCCCAACCCACCCTCCTACCTTAATTACAGTTTTGCTTTCACTTTTATATTTAAGATAATTCATTTTGCTACAGGTGGGTGGGGCGCAACCTTGGGGGAAGAAGAGTTTATATCAACCACCGAAGTAAAAAACTTCTCAGTTCGCCTGGCAGGCTACGCATAAAGTCTACAAACCCACCTAAAGCCCGGTGTCGTTGAACAGCGTATGAGCCAAAAGCCCCAATCCTTCACGGTTCGGGGCTTTTGCATTTTATTTTAAAAGATTTTAATTTCGGGGGCTTTCGGGTATACGACATTATGTTGTGCGTTCGTGCTTTTCTTCGTATGGTTTGTGTGTCCTATTTCATTGGTGGACCCAAAATTTCTGAATGATATGTTTTATAAACTGCTTGCATTGCTTTCATGTCTGGCATTCCTTGCACATTTATAATTTTTCCCATTTCAGCAAAATAATTTTCAATTCCTTTTCCTGGTGTAATTGCAACTAATAAAGTTCCTGGCTTTTCGCTTATACAATTAAAAGCATGTTTCACTTTACGGGGGATAAAAATCGTGTCGCCTACATTAAGTGTTAGCATTTCATCGTCTACCTGGTAGATAAAAGAACCGTCGAAAACACAAAAGAATTCGTCAAATGTGTGGTGTAAATGTAATGGTGGACCAAATCCTTTTGCATTGTTTGAGCTTATAAAAATTGATAGTCTGTCTTCTGTGTCACTGCTCAATAATTTAAAATCAATAGGCTTATCGCCATAAACAATTTTGTCATTGTAGCAGTTTTCTTTCGCTTTTACTTTAAAGCCTTTTTTCTTTTTTTGTGAAGTTTTTTGTGCAAGAATTGACAAAGGCAATCCTGCACTTGCAACCAACAACATTGAGTTTTGAATAAATTTTTTACGTTCCATAATGTTTTATTTTTTTTTGTGAAACAATAAAACAAAAGTAGAAATGCAATTACTCGTTTTGGTGGTAAGAAATCAGCAACTTTTATGCAATCCCCAAAATTCTTTCAGGCGAATTAGCTTGTGCCTCAAGTAATGAATGTGGTGATGTGTCGGAAAATTGTTTGAAATCTTTTACTAAATGTTGATAGTCGTGATAACCAGTTTCCAATGCAATGCTTAACCAATCAGCTTTTGGGTTTTTGTCTTTAATCTGGTATGCTTGATAAAAGCGGTTGATACGTGCATAAAATTTTGGTGTAATACCCATCTGCTGCATAAACTTTCGTTCAAATTGGCTGATTGACAAACAAGCAAAGCTTGCCATTTTCTCAGCACTAAAGCTGTTTGGGTTTTCTGAAATTATTTTGGCAACTTTTTCTATTGGATGAAAATCTGATTTTAATTTTTGTATCCTATTCCAAAGATACTGCTCAACCATTGCTACAATACTATCGTACGACTTTGCATTTACTAACTGGTCGTGCAGCTTATGTATTTCAGGATTTAAAATCGCTTCTGCATCAATTCTTTCGTCAATAAATTCGGTAAGTGGCAACCTCAAAAATTTTGATAATGCACTTGGTTGAAAATTGACAGAAAACATAAGATAATGTGGCGAAAGATGAAAATCGAAACGTGAAATTTGTGAACCATTAATAGAGGTCTGTGGATAAAGTCTTGACAATCCTGTTTTTGGGTCAAATGCATTTACGCTGCCTCGTAAATAAAATACCAAACAATGTTGTGTATTGGCAGGGAAAGGCTTTATGGGTGTCGGCTCGTTTTTGTCAAATGCATAATGTAACAACAAGTAGTCTTTCACAAAGTCTTGCAGATGTAAAGAAGGTTGTATGATTTTATAAATCATGTTTTTGCTTGTTAGTTTCCATCAGAAGGCGTGTCCAATAGCATGACGCATAAACCGTAAATATATAAAATGAAACGCTATAAAATGCCGGTTCTCTAAAAAATAGTATTGTTGATAATCAACTTATAAATGTTATGCATTTTGTATTGTCGTTTGTTACAATACACTTGCCGTAATGTATCCCATTTTATAAAAAATGTAAAGTTATCTTAAGGCTTAAACCCTCATAATTTAATTACAGTTTGCTTTCACTTTTATTTTTAAGATAATTCATTTTGCACAGGTCGGTGGGGCGCAACCTTGGGTGGTGAAGAGTTTACACCAACCACCGAACAAAAAACCTTCTCAGTTCGCCTGGCAGGCTCCACATAAAGTCTACAAACCCACCTAAAGCCCGGTGTCGCTGAACAGCGTATGAGCCAAAAGCCCCAATCCTTCACGGTTCGGGGCTTTTGCATTTTATTTTAAACAATTTTAGTTGCGGGGGCTTTCGGCTATACGACTAAATGTTGCCTGCTGCCTTATTTTTTCAAACTTATTAAAAGCATACGATCAAAAAATTGCAATGTATTAACGGCAATACTTATCCAGCAACCATTTTTCAGTACCGTCTTTGTGGGCCCGCCTGGCAACCATGCGAATGATTGGAGAAAGAAGTGACATCATACCTGGTGCATTAGAATCAGACATAACTAATATTGTTGCAAGATGGGCAAAACTGTTTGGCTTTCCTTTCTTATCTGTAAGGCCATCTTGTGCAAGGCTGTAAATGATCTTA
>JANYFT010000235.1 GCA_025359625.1 Ferruginibacter sp. | reverse complement strand
CTTTTGCGTTGCCCGGGGCAACGGGCAACAGGATTGGGCAACAATCAGGCAACAAAGTTACCATAAAAAAGGCAGTCGGGCAACAAATAAAGGAAGAAAGATTATTATGAAATGCAGCATTGACAGGATTTACAGAAGAAAAGGAAGTTAGGCTACTTTCCGATACAGAATTTACTAAAAATAAAATCCAGCACATCCTCATTCGAAATATCGCCTGTAATTTCTGAGATGTAGTGTAGGCAACGGCGAATATCCAATGCCAATAAATCACCGGGTACATTATTATTCAGTCCCTGCTCAATATCATACAAAGATCGTTTAACCTGCTGCAATGCTTCATGATGGCGTGCATTGGTTACAATTACACTTTCGGAAGAAGGCAATTCATTTACTGCGGATTTGAACAAACTTTCTTTGAGAGCATCAATACCACTATTATTTTTTGCGGAAATAAAATGAATATTTTCAACACCGGCAAATTTTTCTTTTGCAGATCCGTTGTTAAATACATCTGCCTTATTGCCAGCCAATATCAGTGTATTATTGTTCTCTTTAAGTTTGGCTGCTATCACTAACAACTCCTCTTTTGTAATCTCATTTACATCAAAAATATACAACACCACATCCGCAAACTTCATTTTTTCCAAACTTCTTTCTATTCCCACCATTTCAATGGTATCGGTACTATGCTCCCGTATGCCGGCCGTGTCAATCAGGCGGAATAAAATACCATTGATATTTAGCACCTCTTCTATAGTATCTCTTGTGGTACCTGCAATCTCACTGACAATTGCACGGTCTTCATTTAGCAGGGTATTTAATAAGGTTGATTTACCCGCATTTGGTTTGCCAATTATAGCGACACTGATACCATTTTTTATTACGTTGCCTAGTTGAAATGATTGCAACAAATTTGCTGTGGTAGCTTGGGCCGATTGAATGATCTGGTAAAATTTTTTACGGTCGGCAAACTCCACGTCTTCCTGACTAAAATCAAGTTCTAATTCAATTAAGGCAGAAAAACTGATTAGTTCTTCTCTTAAATTTTTTAGCACTTCACTAAAACCTCCGCGTATGTTATGAAGTGCAGTTTTTTGTGAAGCCGAGGTGTTGCTGGCAATCAAATCAGCCACTGCTTCGGCCTGTGTCAGATCGAGCTTGCCATTTAAAAAGGCCCTTTGCGTGTATTCACCTGGCTTTGCAATTCTTGCCCCTTTATGCACACATGCCTGCAGTACCTGCTGCTGTATATACGGGCTGCCGTGGCAACTGATTTCAACTACATCTTCACCAGTATAACTTTTAGGACCTTTGAATAATGACACTACTACTTCATCAATGGCATTTTCATCTTCATTAATTAAACCAATATGTATTGTATGAGAAGGCTTATGAGATAAGTCTTTAGAAGAAAACAACGTGTTTATGATGTTGAATGCTTTATTGCCACTAAGCCTTATTATTGCAATGGCGCCAATGCCGGGAGGTGTTGCCAATGCTACAATGGTATCTTCCCAGCCAGATAATTTATTGATCATCTGGCAAAGATAAATGACTATTAAAATGTTTTACTTATTGCTTTTGTAACGGATGTAAATTATTAAGGTCATTTTTGTCTATCTCGGAAGTATAATAATGTTTTACATTATTGATAGCTACTTCATCTACAATATTTACAAAATTCTGAAAGGTACTTTCATCGGAGGGTTTTATTATCATTACAAAATCATCGGCAGAACCTGTAGCATTTTTTACCACTTTTCTTTTTTGTAAAATAATATTTCGAATGCCATCATTATCAAAAGATGTTATCCTTATAACCGGATTAGATTCTGGCATTCCTTCATAATATTTTATTAAATTATCTTTTGTGAGCAAAACAGTCAACACCCACGATTCGCAGATCTTATCACCAGGTTCCACTTTATCATAAGGCATATTTAAATTCATAACAGTGGGCTGCGACATTGTTGTTGTAAAAACAAAAAAAGTTATTAAAAGAAAGCCCAGGTCTACCATTGGCGTTAAATCTACCTTTGTGCTTTTTTTTATAAATGCACTTTTTTTATTGTTGTTTCCTAGTAGTTTATTTTTAATTTCTGCCATAAAAATTAATTTTAATTAAGATGATGGCAGCAAACTATTCCATATTTTATCTCAATGATTTATATGAAAATCCACCAAGACCTATTGGCCAGATATCAATTGAGCAATGGCCTGCATTTTAAAACTTTATGAGGTAGCCATTTTACCTGGTTTGGTTTGCAAAAAAAATCCCTCTGCAAAAAATGCAAAGGGATAAAAAAATATTATAAAGTAAATTACTGTTCCTGAACAACAAATGTAATCGGCTGACGGCGGTATGCATTTACGTTACGGCCATTTTGTAAAGCGGGTGTCCATTTGGGCCCTTTCTTAATACATTTTACAGCTTCGTCTTCCATTCCATATCCATGCTTTGTTTCTGCCTGCACATCACTGATGCTGCCATCTTTACTTACAATAAATTTTACAATTACCTGGTAAGTACCTTCAGGAGCTCCATTGTCAACAGGTGAACTTGCATTAAGATTTTTTTCAAGATACCTGCGCCATGCTGCTTCACCACCCGGAAAAGCTGCCTCATTTTCTACCTTTGTAAAAATCTTATCTTCATCGTCACTTTTAGGTGCTTCTACAACTTGTGTACCTTTGTCTTCAACCGGTGCCTGTACTATAGCTACCTTATTGTCACTTTCTACTGTTTTGTTACTAATTACCTGATCTTCTTTTATTTCCTCAATTTTTTCATCTGCTTTTACTTCCTCATCTTTTACAATTTTTGGAGGCGTAAATTTTATTTGGTTAACTTCCGGAGGTGGCGGTGGCTTAGGTGGTGGCGGTGGCGGTGGCGGTGGCGCTTCGGTTTTTTTAACCTCGGCCATTTGGGTATCTACCACATCTAATTGTTCTACTTTATTTTTACCAACAATATTGGCAAAAATGGAAGCCAAAAACACTAATAATATTACACCTCCAGTGTATAATAATGCTTTTGTTATTCGTTTATTGTATGTTTTACGAAGATCATAAGCGCCATACTCCTTGTTCTTGCCCTCGAAAATAATATCGAGAACATCAGCGCTTAATATTTTGTTTATATCCATAATAAAATGATTTGTAGTTAGATTCGAAATTCAACAAATTCCATAAATTATTTAATCCCATTTGCCTGTTCAGTAGCACTTATTAACTGAGCTTCGGTATCACTCATATCCACTTCAGCATAATGGCCGGGAGGTACTGCATTAATGGACATTTCATCTAAAATATCTATTGCATTTTTAAAAGTTGCTTCTTTAGCAGATTTAATGATATACATCAAATCCCCTATTGGAGTAGCATTCTTTTTATCCAAAATCACCTGCCGGATATCTTTAAAATTACTGCTTTTAAATTGCTTATTTGGATCAATCAGTTCTCCCATATAGTAATAAACCTGATCTTTTTTACCTAAAAGTAAAGTGATGACACCGGAATTTTTTACTTTCAACTGATTTGTAGGATCATCCTTTGGTTCATTCATATTCATGGCAGTTGCCTGGCTCATGGTAGTGGTAAACACAAAGAAAGTAATTAATAAAAATCCCAGATCAACCATTGGTGTAAGATCTACCCTGGTAGATTGTTTTTTCGGCTTTTTGACGCCCGGACCTTTTTTATGTCCGCCGCCCGAGGTATCTACTTCTGCCATATCGGTAATTTTTTATTTGTCTTAAAAATTAAAACAACAGTTAACAAATTAATTTTTCTTTAGTGCTTCGTTTGCC
>JANYFT010000166.1 GCA_025359625.1 Ferruginibacter sp. | reverse complement strand
CGCCGGCAATACACAATCCCCTTCAGCCAAAGCACAACAGGCCGGCAACGACGGCACACAGAATTACATGAAGAGTATGCAGAGCGATGCCCCTTCCTGCAACACCTGCGGCCACATCACCATCCGCAGCGGCACCTGTTATAAATGTTTAAATTGTGGTAATAGTATGGGGTGTAGTTAGCCCCCATCCCCTGAAGGGGCGTTTTGAAGCCTTCAATATTTACAGGCCTTATTAAATATCGGCGCCACTCTTTTGAGTGGCGTTTGTTTTATTTAAAATATATTGTCCGGGCTAAGAAGCTTTGTGGAACTGCATTGGCGTAGCACTCTTGTACATTTATAGCAATGGGGAACTTTTTTTAAGCGTATTTTGTAGGCAGGGAAATTTTGTACTTTGGTAAAGTGATTATTGTCTTAATTAACTACATTGGAATGGTAAATTGTAAGAGTAATAATAAACGGAGCAGGACTGAGCCCTGTGGCAGTTGGGAGGTGCGGGAGATTTATTAATTTAATATTTATGAAAATAAAATTGACTCCCTATATCACCATTGTGATAATAATATTATTATCTCCCTCGTGCATTACTATAAATAATAAAGGGATTACAAAGGAAATTATAACTTGGAAAGAGACGAGAAAATTAAAATGGACTGACTTTGCAGGTTATCCCAACGAATCGAGTTTGTATGAGGCTGTGGCATCAGTTAAATTAAACGTCAATTACAAAATTGAAAAACAAAAACTCAAATTTAGGGTGTTTGCCATGTTTTCAAAAAAAGAATCATGGTATAAATCTACGCCGTTTAATGATACAGAATATCATTTAAACCATGAACAGAAACATTTTGATTTAGGGGAAGTAGTTGCACTTGAATTAAAGAATGAGTTATTCAGCTACTCATTGGGAAAAAAGGAAGTTTTAAATGAATTCCCGGTAGAAAAAATAATTGATGAATATTTAGCCAAATTACGAGTTATTGAAAAACAGTATGATTCAGAAACAAACCATTCCTTAGACTACATAAATCAAATAAAATGGGATAGTATTATTTATAGAAAATTAGATTCATTGTCCCAATATGGCGCCAGTTATAGTCTCTAATAAACTCGTTAAGTTTATTCACCCGGATGATACATCCTTTCCATTTGTTTAAAAATATCTTCTTTATAAAATAATATGTCTTTAAATTTATCATCCATATACTTTGAAGCCTTGGTCGGCAAAATGATTGGAAACTACATCAAAAGATTGTCCACCGGCTATAGCATCATCTGCACACTTTATTTTCACGGATATGGACTGGATAATTACAATAATATAAAATTTCTCCAGTTGTATTATATAGTTGCAATAGTTTGGATCTTTAAGATGATATTCCCTATTATGAGGTAAAGTATTTTCGTTTTGGTCCTTTCGAATGGCTTTGGGGTTCACCCATGTATAGGAAAAAGCAACCCATCCAAATCAAAAGCTGGGGAACAACTGGGTCTTTTTTTTCGTACCCAAATTCTATGATTCCATATTAAATAATCAGATTAAATAAAAGGCTTTTCCCTGTTCCTAAATAATTTTTATTTATTGTTTTCAAAAATTTATTTGTTTTTATCAATATAATGTTTAGTTTTACATCCTTAATCGTACTTCTTTTTTACAGTAGATCCCCATCCTACATAATTACCACAAGAAAAATTACCACATCCTCATTTTGATTTTTATTTTACAGTAGTATGTCTATTTTTATTTTAGTCGTGCAACAGTAATCATTATACCTCTGTACTGATCCATCTATCTTTTGTATTTCCGCTTACAATTTTAGTTAATTTTCTAAACCACAAAAGAAATGAAAAAGTTCTACACAACACTTTTAACTGTAATAAGTCTATTCAGTTATCAATTTTCGACTGCCCAATGCACTGGCGTAAAAGGGCCTAATTTATTGGGAGCAAAAGGTACTTTCAGTACACCATTTATTACCATCAACAACAGTGCTGCCAACTGTACTAAATCAGGATCAGGCACTTTTAATCCCTCAGGAAATATTGGTAATGCATTAACAGGCTGTACTGCAGCAATAGGTAATGCAATTCCTTGCTCCGATTATACATATACTTCGGCAAGTGGGGGCCTGGGACCAGAATTCAGGTATTCAGTTGTAAAGACCATTGGTAACACTAACGGTGGCAATTGTTTAAAAGGAGACTGGAGAGGTTCTGAACATACGGGGGATGGAGGTTATTTTATGGCTGTAAATGGTGCTCCTAACAGCACTTTTAGTCCAATCTTTTATCAGATAAAATCAATTCCTGTATGTATTGGTGCTACTTACGAATTTTCTGCCTGGGTTATCAATTTATTACCAGGTTCCAGCACTGCTGCGGGGGTCGGTTCTGAACCAAATATTTCATTTAAAGTAAATGGTGTAGTAATTGGTAATTCTGGCCCTATTGCGTATACCAATACTCCTACATGGGTTAAGGTAGGAGGTTCTTTTACGGCGACAACAAGTGTAGTTGATTTGCAGGTTGTAAATGCAACATCTGTAGCAAGTGGAAATGATCTGGGGTTAGATGATATTTCAATCAATGTTTGCCAATCTCAAATAGCGGTTAACGGTCCATCTTCAATATGCGATGGTAATACTGGAGCTGTCAGTTATGTTGTCACGGATCCTACCCATACCAATACCTGGTATAAATGGCAAAAAAGCATAAATGGTGGTTCATCTTTTACTGATGTTATCACAGGAGCACAAGCTACCTACACGGGTAGTACATTTACTTTGCCCTTAGCTTTAGGCATTGTTCACTCAACAATGAATGGTTATAAATATAGATTAATTGTTTCTACAACACAATCAGGGTTAGCAGATCCCGGTTGCACTTATTTTAATGATTTTACCCTTATTGTAACAGCGTGTGGTCCTCTTCCTGTTAAATTAAGTTTATTTACAGGTAGTTATTCAAATGGTATTGCAACTCTAAACTGGCAAACAAGCCAGGAATTAAATAGTGACCATTTTGAATTATTCAAAAGTTATGATGGTGTTGATTTTGTAAGTGTAACAAAAATTACAAGTGCCGGATTTAGCAATACTATAAAAAATTATTCTTACCAGGATCATGCCGGTGGCAGCAATAATGTTTTTTATCGCTTAAAACAAGTTGACATCAATGGAAAAGAAACTTTTTCATCAATTGTTAAGCTTTCTCTGGGTGCCAATAGTGGTGTAGGTATTTTCCCTAACCCTTTCAATAATAATTTCACCGTTTCATTAGCTTCAACAAAGGCATCTTTTGCAACATTTAAAATTCAGAATACATCCGGACAATTAGTTTTTAGCAAAACTATAAATTTAAATAAAGGCAATAATTCTGTTGTAATTACAAATCTGCCATCATCTTTAGGGTCAGGCATATATTATGTTACAATTGTCAATGATGAAATAAGCTATAATAGCAAATTGCAAAAATTATAATTTTCTATATAAAAATAGTAAACAAAAGGTGGCTGTAACTGGCTGCCTTTTTTCATTTCTGGAAATAATTGCCGGTTTAATTTGTCTGGATGAACTGGGTTATTAAAAATGGTTAGCCGTAATTAATCGGGAATATGCGAGGACAGAAAACTAAAGATGTTTCAAAATTCCGGTGTCATTAAAGTATCCATTTGCAAGTATTTTCTTTAGTGTTTATGCTGAGTATATTGCTGATTTTTGAAGAAAATAGCAAGGCTAACATTGAGTTTTGAATCCGGATATTTTTTCTTTAAAAGAATGGTTTTGACTTTTACTAATGAAAAATTTTGGAGTATCAATAAAATCAAAAGATATGTTTGACCTTGGCTTGTAATTAAAAAATGAACTTCAACAAGAAATTGCGGGGTGCTATCAATAACTGAATAAAAATTTGGGCAAACAAATAAATTATAGACAAGGCAACTAATTTATTTTAAAGTTTAATCTCTTCATCACTATCATCAAAAAACCTAAACTCCGTTAAGTGATAAGTTGATTTTGAAACTACTTGAATTTTTTGTTTGTATTTCCAGCTCCACTTTCTTCGCTTGGAAATAATGCCACTTGTTAGAAAGGTATAAAGAATTGGATTAACCTCAATGGTTAGCCCTTTATGATTTTGCATTATCAGGTAGCTCAAATTCTTTTCTATCTCATCTTCCAAAATCAAGCTAGATGAAATTTTTCCGCTACCGTTGCAGCTTGGACAAATTTCCGAAGTATTAATATTCATTTCCGGCTTCATGCGTTGCCTGGTAATTTGCATTAACCCAAATTTACTAATTGGTAAAACAGCATGTTTTGCACGATCAGTTTTCATAAACAACTCCATTGAATCGGCAAGCTTTTTTTTATTCTCCATCAATTTCATGTCAATGAAATCAACTACAATAATACCACCCAAATCTCTTAATCGAAGTTGCCTTGCAATTTCTTCAGCAGCTTCCAGATTAGTTTCCAAAGCATTCTGCTCCTGATTATTGCTTACGCTTTTATAACCACTATTAACATCAATTACGTGTAGTGCTTCTGTATGTTCAATTATTAAATACGCACCACTTGGCAGGTTAACAGTTTTTCCAAAAGCAGCTTTTACCTGTTTAGTAATTCCAAAGCTGTCAAATATTGGTGAACCATTGTTATAGTAAGTAACTATATCAATTTTTTCGGGAGCTATACGTTGAATATAATTTTTTGTATCCGCAAAAATGGTTTTATCGTTAACCACAATTCGGTTAAAATCTTCATTCAATAAATCACGAAGCATACTATTTGCCTTACCTTGTTCGCTTAATATTTTTGATGGAGGAGCAGCTTCCTTAAGATTTGTCTGGATCGTTTGCCAGGTTTGCACTAATGATAATAAATCTTCATGCAGTTCTGCCGTGTGTTTCCCTTCAGCAGCAGTACGAACAATTACACCAAAATTTTTTGGCTTTATTGCTTCAATAATCTTTTGAAGCCTTTTTCTTTCTTCGCTTGAATGTATTTTACGGGATACAGCAATAATATCATTGAAGGGAGTAATAACTACAAAACGGCCGGGTAGAGACAATTCGCAACTAAGGCGAGGCCCTTTGGCAGCAATTGGTTCTTTTAAAATTTGGACTAACACATTGGGTCTGCCACTTAGAACTTCTGCTATTTTTCCTGTTTTTACAATTTCAGGTTCAACAATAAACTTACCAAAATCAATACCTCCTTCAGTCTTATCATTAATGGCAACATTGGTAAATTTAAGTATAGACTTAATGTATGGACTAAGGTCTGTGTAATGCAGAAAGGCATCTTTTTCAAAACCAACATCTATAAAAGCAGCATTTAAACCAGGAATTAATTTTTTAACTTTTCCAAGATATAAATCTCCCACGGCAAAGTTAGCATCAGCTTTTTCATTGTGCAACTCAACCAGTTTTTTATCTTCCAGCAAGGCTATTTCAACGCCCTGCGGTGCAGCATTTATAATTAATTCCTTTGTCAAAAAAACACTTTTAATTAGATACCAAACCCTCACTCAGAAGGATAACATACAACAATACAATTACGACATACTATTAAAAGTAAGTTATACAATATTGTCAATAAATAGGTGCTGGCTTTTAAGCCGGCACCTGCAATAAAAAGAGAAATTTATTTCTTTTTATGACGGTTCTTTCTTAAACGTTTTTTACGCTTGTGCGTTGCAATTTTATGACGTTTTCTTTTTTTACCACAAGGCATAATTCTAATCTTTTGTTGTTAAATAATAATTTTATGAATGCTCGAAATTAAATCCCGATATTTTTATAATAACCGAAATAAATTTCGATATACTTTTTACTTTAGCATTTTAATACGTTCATCTACTTCTTTTGAGTATGCAGGATTATTGATTATCCGCTTACTAATTTCATACCATTTTAAAGCATTTGCCTTATCTCCCTTCCCTGCATAAGCATCAGCCAACCACGAAACAGCTTCTATGTTATCTGGTTCATTTTTTACAACAGTTTGCAAACGGTCAACCGCTTTATCGTATTGTGTTGAGATAACCCCACCAATACCGAGAACTAATTGCGCCTGCATATTTGTAGAATCCTTTTTAACCACTTGTAATAACTGCTGAATTCCTTTCATAGTTGCCTGTGCATCACCAGCCATCCCCTTCCCAAATACATAGCAACTTCCCAATTCAACTTTTAAACTATCATTGTCAGGGTTAAGTGCTATCGCCTTTTCAAATAATACTATTGCCTGATTTGCTTTCCAATCTCTTTTTGCAATATCTTCTTCATTGCGCAGGTCTTTTAAAATCAGTTGGGCGGCAAAGGTGAGGTTTTTTTCAGAATTTACCAACTTAGCAGATTCCCCTGTATAAAAATTATATAAATTATGTTCATCTGCAGAGTCTTTCCAAAAGGAGGCTAACTGATTATATGTTTTAATTTGTTGTTCTTTTACGTCTCCCCGTTTTACACTATTTTCAAGATTGGCAAGATAACTTTGCTGGTTAACAGTAAGTTTTTGTCTTGAAAGTTGTAGGTAGTTATCTAAATTAAACTGGGGGGTAATAGACTTTGTTGCGTCTGCAGTAATCATAATATCCTTTTTGGCAACAGTTTTGCCAAAAAACAATAAAGAAGCTATTAATAAAATGCCAATGCTAGTGAGAATAAATTGTTGTTTTTTCACAAAAAATATTGAGGCGCAAAGGTACACTATACGGTGGGTTCATTCGCAGGCAAGTTTTTATTTTTCACTTCCTGCACAAATTCTTTTGCGGGTTTAAATGCAGGTATATAATGTTCAGGTATTTCTACAGCTACATTTTTTTTAATATTGCGGCCTATTTTGGCAGCTCTTTTTTTTGTTATAAAGCTCCCAAAGCCGCGGATATAAATATTTTCACCTGCAATAAGAGACTGTTTTATTTCTTTAAACATTGTTTCCAAAGTTACCATTACATCTACTTTTGGGATACCTGTTTTATCCGAAATTTCGGAAATAAGATCTGCTTTTCTCATATTGATTAAATTTATAAATGTCTATCTATCAGAAATATAGCACAATAATTTAAAAAAAACAATACTAAGAACTGATAATCAATTAATAATATTACTAACCAAAGCTACAAAGAAAACAAATATTAATTCAACCAATTGATTTTTAACCTTCTAAATCTTTTCAAAACTTAATTGTGGTCAATAATCAATTTAACTGAAATTTGGATGACGATGAAAACAGCTACACAGCATCATTTTTTTGTAAAGCATCTTTTAAGGTGGAACCAACAGGATAACACAAGGCAAATGCCGTGGAAAGGAGAAAAAAATCCTTATAAGATATGGCTTAGTGAAATTATTTTACAACAAACCAGAGTAGAACAGGGACTTGAATATTACAACCGGTTTATCGCTCTATTTCCTACCATTCACCAGCTTGCTAAAGCCTCTGAAACAAGAGTGTTTAAATTATGGGAAGGCCTTGGTTATTATACCCGTTGCAAAAATCTGATTGCTACTGCCAAATTTATTTCAGAGGAATTGAATGGAAAATTTCCGGATAAGTATGAAGAAATTTTGCAACTAAAGGGGGTTGGGCCTTACACTGCGGCGGCCATTGGTTCTTTTGCATTTAACCTTCCTTATGCTGTTGTAGATGGCAATGTGTTTAGGGTCTTATCCCGGTATTTTGGTATTGCTACTCCAATTGACAGTACAGCAGGTAAACAGTTATTTACATTTTTAGCCAATAAATTGCTAGATAACAAACTACCTGCTATTTACAATCAGGCACTCATGGATTTTGGTGCTGTTATCTGTAAACCACAAATACCTTTGTGCACTACATGTGTGCTTGTAAGCAAGTGTAAAGCTTATAAAAACGAAATGGTAAATCAACTGCCTGTTAAAGAAAAAAAGATAACAAAAAAAACAAGGTGGTTTTATTACCTTGTAATTGAGTATAATGGAAAGCTATATGTGCGTAAACGGAGCGCTCAAGATATTTGGGAAAATTTGTATGAATTTATATTGATAGAAAATGATAGCGCATTGCCATTAGAAAAATTGAAAGATTTACAAAAAGTAAAAGAATTATTTGGCAAAAATAGTTTTGAGATACTGCATATTTCCCGGCTTTACAAGCAACTCTTAACCCATCAAACCATATTAGGTCAATTTATTAAAATAAGAATTGTAAAACCATTGCCTAGTAAAGGCTACAATGCTTTTTCACCAATGGAAATTAATAAGCTCCCGTTTCCTAAATTTATCGCTGCCTATTTGAAAGATAAAAATGTATCTTTAAATTTGTTTTAGGGAAAAACCGAATTAAATATTCAATAGATTTAAAGCAGATAATATGAGAGGCGTAAACAGGGTGGTATTAATTGGTAATTTAGGTAAAGACCCCGATATGCAGTTTTTAGAAGGTAATATTGGGGTGGCAAAATTTTCCCTTGCTACTACTGAAACTTATAAAGACAGAAGCGGAAAACTTATTTCTCAAACGGAATGGCACACGGTAGTATTGTGGAGAGGGCTTGCAGAACTGGCACAAAAATATTTACACAAAGGAAGTTTGGTTTATATAGAAGGAAGATTGAAAACAAGAAGCTGGGAAGATAAGGAAGGCAACAAAAAATTTGCTACGGAAATTGTTGGCGATAACCTGATTATGCTGGATAAACGTAATGACGGAACTTCCGGCGGTGGAACGATTGATGGAATGGAAGGCCTTGAAGGTGATATTCCTACAGTAGATGATGGCCCTGAAAGATTACCTTTTTAAACAAGAAAAATACAAATGAATTGAGTTGCTTCTATAAAATATTGTTCATTAAAACTGATAGTTTTGGATTACCATCCGGTTATTGATTGCTCAAAATATTTGCAATTTTCTTTACTCGCAATAACACCTGCAGCTTCTGCAATACTTATATTCATAGCGGTTTTATTACTCATCATTTCTTTTTTGGTTGCCGGTGCAGAAGTAGCTTTTTTTTCGCTTACCTACAAGGATATTAATATGCTTAAAACCAAGCAGCAGCCTTCATTCAGGCGTATTGTTGCTTTATTGGAACAGCCTAAAACATTACTGGCTTCTATGCTTATTACCAATAGTTTTGTAAACATAGGAATCATTTTAATTTCAAACATCATATTGGATGGATGGCTTGAGCTGCTTGATGTAAGCATTCTTTTAAAATTTTTGATAAAAGTATTTTCAGTTACTTTTTTAATTGTACTATTTGCCGAAGTATTACCAAAAGTTTGGGCCAATAATCACAAAATCTGGTTTGCTTCTACAGCATCCCTTATCGTAGAAATTTTCAATAGCTTATTTTACCGCTTAAGCAAAAGAATGGTTGGGTTTAGTGATGGCATAGAAAAAAAACTTTCTCTCAAAAATCCTTCTTCGATGGACAATAGCCAGCTTGATTATGCCATTGATCTGTTGCCCGAACATGAAGCTACCATTGAAGAAAAACAAATTTTAAAAGGCATCCGTAAATTTGGAGATACCACTGTAAAACAGGTAATGCGTACACGGCTTGATGTTAGCGGCATTGAGCACAGCAGCAAGTTTGAAGCCGTAATAAAAAGAATAGAAGAATTACATTACTCAAGGCTGCCGGTGTATAAAAGCAACCTGGATGAGATATTGGGGATATTGCATACCAAAGATTTATTACCGCATGTTAACGCCAGTAAAGTAGAGAATTATGACTGGCATATTTTAATGCGCCCTGCTTATTTTGTACACGAACAAAAACTGATAGAAGACCTTTTGCAGGAATTTAGAAACCGGCGCATACATTTCGCTGTAGTGGTAGACGAATTTGGTGGTACATCTGGCATAGTTACGCTGGAAGATATTATGGAAGAGATCATAGGGGAAATAAAAGATGAGTTTGACGATGAAGAAAGCGCTAACAAAAAAATTGATGACAACACGTATATTTTTGAAGGCAAAACCATGATCAATGACGTTTGCAAAGCCATGCAATTACCTGGTGATACATTTGAAGAAACAAGGGGCGACAGTGATTCTCTGGCCGGACTGGTGCTGGAAATTGCCGGTGAGTTTCCGCAAATAAATGAAGAAGTGCCCAGTGGCAATTTTATTTTTATACCGCTGGAGATAAATAAAAACAGGATTGATAAAGTGAAAGTGATTATAAAAAGTTAACTGAAAATTTGCCTGGTAAAAAAACTAACAAAGAAGCGGACATGCAAAAACAAAGTACACGGCCTAATAAATTAACCCATCATTGCTTTATATTAATTGTTTGTTGTTTTCTTTTTACTGCTTGTAATTCCCCTTATGTTTCAAAAAAAAGGGGCTACTATACAATTGAACTTCCTCAACGCAGTTATCAAAAATTTGACCAGCCGGGTTTTCCTTACAGCTTTGAATATCCTCTTTATGCACAAATTTTACAGGATACAACCTACTTTGACAATAACCCCGAAAATTCGTATTGGCGAAATATAGATTTTCCACAATTTCATGCAAGAATATTTTTGAGTTACAAAGAAATTGGTGGTAAAGCTTTGTATAAAGTAAAGCAGGCCGGCGGCCAGTATAAAGATTCGTTAGCCATTAATATTTTTGATAAAATGGTGGCAGATGCCTTTACACTTACCAATAAAAATAATGTAGTATCCAGTTCTATTAATGATAGTTTGATACATACACCCAATGGCATCAGTGGCGTATTTTTTAAAGTTGGTGGCAATGCTGCAACTGCCAAGCAATTCTTTTTAAGTGACACTACTAAAAATTTCATCCGCGGTGCTTTGTATTTTGATGTAACACCCAATGCCGATTCTTTACGACCGGTACAGGATTTTTTGCAGACAGATATGGAGCATATCATCAATACTTTCAGGTGGAAGAATAAGTAGCAGGCACAATCCTTTAATATTCCAAAAAAATACGGGTAACATTATTGCCATATCAATTTGCAATAACAAAACAGCTTTTAAATGCTAAAGGCTTTGCATTACTTTTGCAACTGTTATGATTGCAATAGGTAATATTCTTATAAGTGATGAAATTGTTCAGGAACAATTTGTTTGCGACCTTAATAAATGCAAGGGTGGCTGTTGTGTTGATGGTGATGCAGGTGCACCGCTCACAAGGGAAGAACTTGGAAAAATAAATGAAGTGTACGATGCAGTACTGCCTTACCTGCCTGAAGAAAGTAAAAAAGAATTGCAGCGACAGGGAAAATATGTGTACGATAAAGAATTTGGTTGGGTAACTCCCACCATTGAAAGTAAAGTTTGTGTATATGGCATCATAGATAAAAATGGCATTGTAAAATGTGGCATTGAACAAGCTTACAACGACGGTAAAGTACAATGGAAAAAACCCATCAGTTGTCATCTGTTTCCTATCCGGATACAACAAAGCCGGGATAAGCAAACAGAGTATGTAAATTACGAACCCAGGGAAGACCTTTGCAGTGCGGCCTGCACATTGGGTAAAAAATTAAAAGTGCCGGTATATGTTTTTTTAAAAGATGCGTTTATACGAAAATACGGCACTGAATTTTATGAAACTTTGAAAGCTACTGCCAACCATTTAAACCAAAAACCATAACAAATTTTCAACAACGGTTTTATAAAACCGGTTAAATATATTTATTGCTATAATGAAAAAAGCTACTGGTTTTTTATTCCGCATTTCCTGTTTTATATTTCTTATTTTATTTGCGGCTTGCTCGGTTAACAGGGCAAAGGTGGATGACAGTCTTAAACAATATTTTGATGATAACAAAGTAGATGGATGTTTTACGATGTTTAATAACAGTGACGGTAAGGTAACTGTGTACAATCTTAATCTGGATACCACAAGGTTTTTACCGGCTTCTACATTTAAAATTGTAAACTCTTTAATTGGTTTGGAAACTGGTGTAATTACTGATGAAAAGATGATTATAAAATGGGATGGCATTAAACGCAGCAACGAAGACTGGAATAAAGACATGACGATGGAACAAGCTTTTAAAGTAAGCTGTGTACCTTATTACCAGGAAGTTGCCCGGCGTATTGGAAAAGATACTATGAAACTTTGGTTAGATTCATTGGGGTATGGTAACAAAAATATTGGTGGCAAAATTGATAGTTTTTGGTTAAATAATAATTTGAAAATTTCGGCTGACGAACAATTGGGATTGGTAAAACGCCTTTACTTTGATCAGTTGCCTTTTCAAAAACGTACCCAGCAAATTGTAAGGGATGTGATGATGCAGGAAGATAATTCTTTGTACAGTTTGAGTTATAAAACAGGCTGGGGTTTTGATGAAAAAAATAATAATATAGGCTGGATAGTGGGTTGGGTTGAGGAAAATAAACACCCATATTTTTTTGTAACGGTAGTAAAATCTGCAGATGCTGCCATTGACATGAAAGCAGTACGTTTAAATATTACCAAGGGGATATTAAAGCAACTGGGATTTTTTAATGGAAGGATGTAAACCATTATGGGTTGCAGCTATAACAAATTGTGATTGTTTTCACAGGGTTTTACAAACAAAGTAGATATTTTTGAATTTAAATTTAAAGACTCATTCTTAACAATATTGAACTAAGAGTTGCACATGTTTCACTTTCAACATATTGAATATTTATTAGCCTTGGCGGTTGTTCCGTTGATGATTTTGTTATATGCTTTTGTAATCAGGAGCAAAAAGAATACGATTAAAAAAATTGGAGATGCGGCTTTGGTGAATCAGTTAATTAAGGATTATAGCCCCGCTAAATTTTTTGTAAAATTTGTTTTAATTACAGCGGCATTTGTTGTTGTTGTCATTGCACTGGCTAATCCACGTAAGCCGCAAGGCTCCACCATGGTAAACCGTAGCGGGATCGATGTTATGGTGGCACTTGACGTAAGTAAGAGTATGCTGGCTGATGATATAAAGCCAAACCGGTTGGAAAGGGCCAAGCAATTTGTTACAAAAATGATTGATAAATTACCAAACGACAGAATTGGGATTGTAGTTTTTGCCGGAAGGGCATATTTACAAATGCCTTTAACTACAGATCATTCCGCTGCAAAAATGTATTTATCATCTGCTACAACAGATGTAGTGCCAACACAGGGAACTGTTATTGGCGATGCGCTAAAAATGTGTTACGCTGCTTTTAATACACAGGAAAAAAAGTACAAAGCGGTAGTTCTCATCAGCGATGGGGAAGATCATGATGAAGCTGCCATAAAAATAACCAAGGCATTGGCAGCCGAAGGTGTAATGATCAATACCGTAGGGATAGGTTCTCCTGAAGGAACAACTATTATTGATCCTGCTACAAATGAAACCAAAAGAGATGCCGCAGGCAGCCCGGTAATAACAAAATTGAATGAAGAGGGATTAAAAAATATTGCAACAAATGGTAACGGATTGTACCAGCGTTTTACCAATACCGATGAAATGGTTGATAATGTAGATAAGCAATTAAACGCCATGGGGCAGCGGGCAATAACAGAAAATTCCCTGGTAAATTATAAAAACTTTTTCCCTTGGTTACTGGGCATAGGATTGATATTACTATTGATAGAATTTTTTATGACTGAAATAAAACAGTTCAATAAATTGCCTAAAATAATGACCAAAAAACAGCCCGTTGCTTTGCTGTTATTCTTTTTAATTCCTTCTATACTATTTGCCCAAAATAATAATACGCTTATAAAAAATGGTAACGACGCCTATAATAAAAAACAGTATGATATAGCAGCGGAAAATTATAAAAAAGTTGCAATGAAAGATCCTGGCAATGAAAAGGCGCAGTATAATCTTGGTAATGCTTTGTACAAAAAAGGCAGTGCTGAGGAGGCTTTGCAAGCTTATGATGCTGCAATAAAAATCAGCAAATTAAAAAATGAGCAATCAGAAGGGTGGTATAATAAAGGCGTATCATTACAAAATAATAAGAAACTGCCTGAATGTATTGATGCCTATAAAAATGCTTTGCGGTTAAACCCTGCAGATGAGGAGGCAAGATTTAATTTGCAGAAGGCTTTGCTGCAACAACAAAAACAGCAACAGCAAAAGGGTAAAGATGACAAGGATAAAAAGAAACCCAAAGACGATGACAAACAAAAAGATAAAAAGCAGGAGGATAAAGATAAAAATGAGCAACCCAAACCTCAGCCATCTAAAATGACGCAAAAAGAAGCAGAAGAAAAACTAAAAGCTTTATTACAACAGGAAAAAAACCTTCAAAATAAGTTGCGGAAAGTAGATGCCGCTTCGCCAAATAAACCTGAAAAAGACTGGTAGTAAAATAAAAGATGTAAAGCAGGGCAAACAACCCTGCTTTTTTGTTGTTATTTTGTAGTCAATAAACATTTTTTGTACGTTCTTTATTTTAACTGGAAAGATTACAAAAGAAATAAAAAATTAAGGAAATATATTGAAGTAATATTTATAAGTATGCAGTTGTATTGTGAATCCCTCACGGAATATAAACGTCTTAAAACACGAGAAGTAAAAATTGGCAACTTGCTATTGGGTAACAACCATCCCATTCGTGTGCAAACTATGACCACCACGGATACGATGGACACCATTGCAACAGTTGAACAAACCATACGTTGCATTGAAGCCGGTGCAGAGCTGGTTCGCATAACAGCACCTTCAAAAAAGGAAGCAGAAAATTTACAAAACATAAAAGACGAACTACATAGGCGGGGGTATTTTGTACCCCTGGTTGCTGATATACATTTTACGCCTAACGCTGCAGAGATTGCTGCACGAATTGTAGAGAAAGTTAGGGTGAACCCGGGCAATTATGTTGATAAGAAAAAGTTTGAACAGATTGAATATACAGATGCTGAATATGCAGAAGAAATAGAAAGGATCAGGGAACGTTTTACACCCCTGGTATTGATCTGTAAAGAATATGGGACTGCTATGCGTATTGGCACCAACCATGGAAGTTTAAGTGATCGTATCATGAGCCGTTACGGTGACACTGCTATGGGCATGGTGGAAAGTGCCATGGAATTTTTACGCATTGCCAGGGCGCAGGATTACCACAATATTATGCTGAGCATGAAGAGCAGCAACCCATTGGTAATGGTGCAGGCTTACCGTTTACTCATCAATCATATGATGGAGGAATTTGGTGAGTGTTACCCGTTGCACCTGGGTGTAACGGAAGCGGGCGATGGCGAAGATGGTAGGATAAAATCGGCCATTGGCATTGGTGCTTTGCTGGAAGATGGCATTGGGGATACTATCAGGGTAAGTTTAACCGAAGATCCCGAATTTGAAATTCCTGTTTGTATGGATCTGGTAAAAAAGTATAGCTCAAACAAAATAAATGATGTAAACAAATCTGCTGATTTAAAACTTCCCTATTCACCTCTTGAATATAAAAGGCGTACAACAAACAATGTTGCAAATATTGGCAACAAACACGTGCCTATTGTAATTGCAGATTTTATGTTGGCTGAAATTATTGCCCATACTGACTTACAGGCCATTGGATATACTTACAATAACGAAACAGATAAATGGGCTATTGGCGATGCGGCCGCAGATTATATATACACGGCAAATAAAAAAATTGACTTCGCATTACCAGGAACATTGAGCATAATTTATGACTATGCGGCATGGTTATCAGTTCAGGATGATGCAAAATACTATCCGCTATTCCAGGGAGATGAATTTTTGAAAGCAGAAAAAAAATCGGGCAGCATTAATTTTATAGCAACGGATGCTAACGCATTTGCTGACTGTTTAATACAAAAAATTAAAGAAGATGCAACAGTTGTATTGTGCATTTATTCTACTGCTGCCAACGCCATGCAAAATATAAGAACATGTATTGTTAACCTGATGGAGCAGCAAATTAACTGCCCTATAATAATATCTGTAGAAAGCAATGATAGTTCTATTGATGAACAACTGATTCATTTTAGCACGGAAGCGGGGGCTTTGTTTTTAGATGGCATGGGTGACGGTATATGGCTAATGAATGATCCATCTAAACTCATCAATAAAAAAGTATCCGGCAGAACTTATCTGGAAACAAAAAACAATTACCAGTTCATCAATAATACTTCTTTTTCAATATTACAGGCAGTACGTACCAGGATATCCAAAACGGAATATATCAGTTGCCCAAGCTGCGGCAGAACCCTTTTTGACCTTCAGGAAACTACAGGCAAAATCCGTGCAGTAACCAATCATTTAAAAGGATTAAAAATTGCCATCATGGGATGCATTGTAAATGGTCCGGGGGAAATGGCAGATGCCGATTTTGGCTATGTTGGCAGTGGTATTGGAAAGGTTACTTTGTACCGTGGAAAGGAAGTAGTGAAAAGAAATATTGACAGCAATATTGCAGTTGATGAATTGATTAATTTGCTGAAGAAAAGCGAGGTTTGGACAGATGCAGTTTAAATTCCAGCTTACCTTTGACACAATATAATGGGCTTCTTTATCAACTAATAACTTTGTTGTGCCGCCATTGGTAATCCCATTCAACACTTTAACCCCTGCTAAATCTTTTTATAGGTCTGCAATAAATAGACTTAGTTTAAAAAAATATCCATTATTCATTTTACAATTATCAATTAAACCCCTACCTTTGCCGTCCGTTAAAAATAAAGATTATGAACGCAGTAGCATTTGTACACGAACAACTAACAGCCAGACCAACACTACCTGCATTTAAAGCAGGTGATAATATTACTGTTAACTACAAAATTGTAGAAGGAAGTAAAGAACGTATCCAAAGCTTTAAAGGCGATGTGATCAAACGCCAGGGAGTTGGTGCCACTGCTACCTTTACAGTACGTAAAATGAGCGATGGTGTAGGTGTTGAACGTTTATTCCCTTTCTATTCTCCCAATATTGAAAGTATTGTGTTGAACAAAGTAGGTAAAGTTCGCCGTGCTAAATTATTTTACCTGCGTGAAAGAAGTGGTAAAAGTGCCCGTATACAAGAAAAAAGAATGGCAGTCGCACTTAAAAAGAAGTAATTTGTTTATTCAAATATTCCAAAGCGAAAATCAAACAATTGATTTTCGCTTTTTTCGTTTAAACATGCCTTAACAGGAATAATTATTGACAAATACGTGAAATATTAACCCGTTTAAAACTTTACCTTTTAAATAAAAATATTATTTCTTTTACCTTAAACCGAAATCCAAATGAGAAAATCAACCCTTTCCGCAGTAGTTATTATAGCTTTAATTTTATTTGTTTCCTGCTCCAGAGGCATTACTACTTATGAAGCCGCCAATGGAAAAGCAAAATGTGGCCGTCATGTAAGATAGCATCTCCTGATTTTATTTGCCAAAAGATTTTATTATTAACAGTCAAAAAACTATGGGAGTAGATATTTCTTTTATCTTTGTTCACTAAATTTAATATCATGCTATTTTCAAATTTAAATGCTGTTTTTTTAATTGGGATGCCAGGTGGTTCGGAATGGATCTTTATTCTTTTGGCCGTTGTATTATTATTTGGTGGAAAAAAGATTCCTGAATTAATGAAGGGAATTGGTAAAGGGGTAAGGGATTTTAATGACGCAAAAACAAATGTGAAGAATGAAATTGAAGAAGGCATGAAAGAAAAAGACAAAGAACAGGAAATAAAGGAATTAAAGCAACAACTGGAACAAAAAAGAGCCCAGGAAGCACAGGCTCAGGATTTACCTAAATAAATCTTCCTGAATAATCATTATATCACGGCTGAAGTGAGTTTTTCTGTTTATACTTGGTTAACCCGGTTTTATTACAGAAGTCACACTTCAGCCGGTTTTATACATACCAAATAAAACATTGACGGTTTGTTTACTTCCATAAAAGAATATCACCAACAACTTCATTTAGAAAATACGACCTGCGTGGCTGCTGTCACCCATTTCCTGCAAAAAATTAATAGTAAAAAGCAGCTGAATGCTTTTACAGAAGTATTTACTTCAGAAGCTTTAGAAAAAGCCGCTGCATTGGATGCTGAAAGAAATAATTCAAAAAAAATAGGCCGGTTACATGGTGTGGTGATTGCTATTAAAGATGTTATTTGTTACAAAGGCCATACGGTTACTGCAGCTTCAAAAATATTGGAGAATTTTGTGTCTGTTTATAGTGCTACTGCTGTACAACGCTTGTTGGATGAAGAGGCAATCATAATCGGCAGTTGTAATTGTGATGAATTTGCGATGGGCAGCACCAATGAAAACTCTGCTTACGGTAATGTGCTAAATGCTCTGGATGAAACAAAAGTGCCTGGTGGTTCATCAGGTGGCAGTGCTGTAGCTGTTCAGGCTGGCATGTGTATGCTAAGCCTGGGAAGCGATACCGGAGGTTCTGTAAGGCAACCAGCAGATTTTTGTGGCATTGTAGGTTTAAAGCCAACTTATGGCAGAATTTCACGGTATGGATTAATTGCTTATGCCTCTTCTTTTGACCAAATTGGAATTTTTGCCAATAATGTAGAAGATGTTGCTATTACATTAGACATACTTGCCGGACCTGATGATTATGACAGTACGGCCATTGAGCAACCTTTTTCTCCCTGGGAAAAAGATGAAGAAAATTTCACACTGCAGGAATGGTCAGTTTCTGTAACAGAAAAAAAATATAGAATAGCTTACTTTAAAGATGCCTTACAACATCCTTCGCTGGATGAAGAAATAAGTAAAGGGATCTTTTCAACAATTGAAAAATTAAAAATAGATGGGCATATTGTGGAAAACGTAGATTTTGATTTACTGGATTATATTGTTCCCGCTTATTATGTTTTAACAACTGCAGAAGCTAGCAGTAATCTGAACCGGTTTGATGGTGTACGTTTTGGCCATCGCACAAAAGTACAAGTTGAAGATTTGACAGAATTTTATAAACGCAGCCGCAGTGAAGGTTTTGGCAAAGAAGTTAAACGAAGAATATTGCTGGGGACTTTTGTTTTAAGTGCCGGTTATTTTGATGAGTATTTTACTAAAGCACAACAGGTACGACGGATGCTGGTTGACAGAACCAGTTATATTTTTAATGATTTTGATGCTATTATACTACCTACATCTCCTACCACAGCATTTAATATAGGCCAAAATTCTGATGACCCTATTGCAATGTACCTTGCAGATATTTATACCGTTTTTGCTAACTTAACTGGTTTACCAGCCATCTCAATCCCCTTGTATACACATAGCAATGGATTACCATTTGGCCTACAGGTAATCACAAACAAAATGGATGAAGTAACTTTACTGCAATTATCAACTTTGTTAATGAAGCATTATAAAGTTGTTTAGCATACTGTAAATAATGAAAAAGTATTTGTTTATATTTTTTTTGTGTTTGTGTTTTTTGTCTGTATCTGCCGGCAAGGGAAACTCATTGCAACAACCCCCATCTTTAGAGAATACTGTAAAAGACACTGTCCCTGAAAATATTGCAAAAGAAGATAAGCTGATTGAAGAAGTCATTAAAACAAGAACAGTTCCTAAAAAAGAAAAGGTTCAATATTTTAACCAGGTTACCAAATATGGATTTAAAAATCTTTTTGCCAATTATAGTTACAATTCCGCATTGCCTTATACAGCTCAAATAAATCCCAATGCAGAAAGTTTTGTGCAGGATTACATGAAAGGTCATGGCAGTTATCTTGAAAAAATGAAGGGTTGGGGAAAGCCCTATTTTAACCTGATAGAAACTGTTTTGCAACAATACGGTTTGCCAAAAGAGCTAAAATATATAGCTGTTATTGAGTCTAATTTAAGTACAGGTGCAACAAGCGAAGTAGGTGCAGGTGGACCCTGGCAATTTATGCCCTACACAGCAAGGGATTACGGATTGGTAGTAAATGACGGTGTTGATGAACGCAGGGATTATTATAAAAGTACGCATGCTGCAGCAAGATATTTGCTTTATTTATACAAACAAATGCACGACTGGCTTTTGGTAATGGCTGCATATAATGGTGGGCCAGGCAGGGTTTACAGTGCTATGAAAAAAAGTGGCAGCAACGATTTTTGGCGGTTGCAATATTATCTGCCTGAAGAATCAAGAACTTATGTAAAAAGATTTATAGCAACCCATTATATTATGGAAGGTGGGGGCGGTGTTACCACTTACACCGCAGACGTTTTGCCTTTTGCCAACGATGTTAACCGGACCAGTTACCCTTTAAATAGTAATGGCAAAAGCCAAAATTCACAACCAAATTTAACGGCAAATGAACTGGCAGATGTTGAAGTGTTACCCATTTCCGGAAAATACAATTCGTTGGTAATTGCCAAAAATGTGGTGATGGATATTGCCCTGTTCAATCGGTATAACCCTTCTTTTGATGTTATCCTGGCAACCAAAGGCAATTTTGACCTCCGGTTACCTCCAGAAAAAATGCAGCTTTTTATAGCTACTAAATACCAGATTTTAAACGAAAGTGTCCAGTTGTTATTAGGTGGCGCTACAGTACCGGATTTTAAAACTACCTATCCAAAGGCTACTAAAAAAAAGCATTGATTATCTACCCAATGCTTTTTTTAAAACTTCCACCTTCAACAAACATTCTTCATATTCTTTTTTAGCATCACAGTAAAAAGTAATGGCGCTACCAGCCTGAAACGATAAA
Source organism: Ferruginibacter sp. (assembly GCA_025359625.1). Classification (GTDB taxonomy): domain Bacteria; phylum Bacteroidota; class Bacteroidia; order Chitinophagales; family Chitinophagaceae; genus Ferruginibacter. The sequence continues at coordinate 8,753 of JANYFT010000166.1, read as the reverse complement.
TATCTATCAGTAGCATTATATAAAATACTTCGGATCACCACATTAAAATCAAAATCTCCCTGCGGATCAATATAACCAATAGCTCCCGAGAAAAGACCCCGCCGGGTTCGCTCATATCGTTCTATCAGTTGCATCACCCTCTTTTTCGGCGCTCCTGTCATTGACCCCATCGGAAAAGTGGCTTTAACTACATCTGACCAGTCAATACCATCTTGTAACTCTCCACTTATTGTGCTAATCATTTGATGAACTTGTGGAAAACTATAAATGCCAAATAATTCTTCCACCTGCACGGTTCCCTGTTTACAAACCTTGCTCAAATCATTTCTTACCAGATCTACTATCATTACATTTTCAGTCTTTTCTTTTTCGCTATTAAACAATGCCTGTTTGCTTGTTTCATCCATTTGTTCATCTGCTAAAAAGCGTTTAGCCGTTCCCTTTATCGGTTGCGAAAATATTTTACTCCCTCTTTTTTTCAGGTAACGTTCGGGACTTGCGCAAATACAATATTTATCATCTGCTCTATACAATGCAGCAAAAGGGTTGGGTGAAAGGCTAATCAATTTTTGATAGACTGAAAAAGGATCAACAAGAGCATCTGTTGAAAAAAACTCCTGGCAAAAATTTATTTCATAACAATCGCCCCGTAAAATATGTTGTTGTAATTTTTGTATGGTGTTTATGTATTCTGCTTGTGTAAACCGGCTATTGATTTCAAGAGAAGAAAAAATTGTCTCTTCAGCAATACCTGAAGAAAATTGTAGAGCCGAAAATATTTGCTCCGCATCCCCTTCGCAGAAAATAGTAAGCGAATTTTTGCTCAGCTGCAACACAATCTCTGGTACAAAAAAATGAACATCCTTAAAACCAACACCATCAAAATTATTAGATTGTAATTGTTCTGTTTCATTTTTAAGGTCATACCCCATATGTCCGAATAACCAATCATGCTGAGTAGCGTTAAATTCTTTTAATGCTTCAAAAGCATTGCCAGCATTCACTTCCAGCATCGCTTTACAACCTGCTGCTACCAAACATTCAAAAGCAGGCTCTTCAAAATGATAACCGCTGTTATCTAATAAACAAAAAATGTTGAACGGCTTTAACCAGTTCAACATTTTTTTTCTGAATTCTGAAAAATTATTTATTGTAAATGTAGCAGCTCTTTTCACATTGTTATTTTATCTGCCGGCAATTACTATTACCCATTGATTGCTTACTACCGGCAAATTTTAAAAATCATCATCATCATCAAAGCCTCCGCCATCAACATCTAAATCATCAAAGCCAAGATCTTTAAACTCATCTTCCTCTTCATCTTTGGCCGTTTTTTTTCCGGCAGATTTTTTTGCTGCTGATTTGGGAACATCAAATTCATCAAAGTCTGTGTCCCATTCATCGCCTTCTTCCGGCTTTTCCCATTCATCATCAGCTTCAATATCTTCGCCATCATCATCATCGTCATCATCGCTGCTTTTTTTTGATGCCGCTGCTTTGCCTTTTTTCACAGGCTTCGTTTCTTCATCTAAATCATCATCATCGTCGTCATCCTCATCTTTTGTAGATTTAGGCGATGCCTCTAATGCTACCTTTTTTTCCGGGTTATCTTCACCAGGACTTGTCTTTTTTTGTTTATCAGATTTCGTTGCCATAATTTAACCAGTTGTAACTGTAAAATTTCTTATAGATTTTTAAATAGCCAAAAAAAAAGGCACTTATTTTTTTATTATTTTTTTATGCCAAAATTATTTGATCTCTTCCCGGTCCATTACTGATATATTTTACAGGAACTTTCAGGAACGCATTGATGTAATCAATATATTCTTTCATCTTTTCCGGCAACGCCTTATAATTTTCAATTGCAGTAATATCGGTTTGCCATCCTTCAAAACTTTTATGAATCGGGTCAATTTTTACTCTGCTCATTTGAAAAGGTATATAGTTCTTCTCTTCTCCATTTATTGAATAGCCATTACAAACTTTTAACTCAGGTAAAGCATCCAGGATATCCGTTTTCGTCATAATAATTTGGGTAACACCGTTAATCATACAGGCAAATTGTAATGCCACCAGGTCAATCCAGCCACATCTTCTTGGCCTGCCGGTAGTTGCACCAAATTCACTGCCGGTTTTGCGTATCAGTTCCCCCATATCATCATCGAGCTCAGTAGGAAAAGGCCCGCTGCCCACTCTTGTACAATATGCTTTTGATACACCAAATACTTCTTTAATTTTTTGAGGTGCAATACCTAAACCAGTACACACGCCTGCAGATATTGTACTGCTGCTGGTAACAAACGGAAAAGTGCCAAAATCAACATCCAGCATGCTTCCTTGTGCACCTTCTGCCAATACTTTTTTACCTTGTTGTATTTTATCATTTATAAAATACTCTCCGTTAACAATTTTGAAACTTCTTAGTTCTTCAATGGCTTCAAAAAATTCATCTTCCCAATGGCTGATATCCTCCTGAAAATTGTAATTATCCAGCAGACGCTGGTGTTTCAGGCGTAATTTAATGTACTGGGAAGTAAAACTCTTATCCAGCAAATCGCCCACACGCAACCCATTGCGGCCGGTTTTGTCCATATAGGCCGGACCAATTCCTTTTAAGGTTGAGCCAATTTTTTCATTTCCCTTCGCAATTTCACTAGCCCTATCCAATGCCCTGTGTGTAGGTAAAATTAAATGGGCCCGTTCACTGATGTATAAACTTTTTTTATAGTCAACACCCATTGAAGCCACCGTTTTACATTCCTTTTTTAGTGTAACCGCATCCAATACTACGCCATTACCAATCAGGTTGGTTTTACCTTCATGAAAAATGCCGCTGGGTATCTGGTGCAGCACTACTTTTTGTCCATTTACATACAGTGTATGACCCGCATTTGGGCCACCTTGAAAACGAGCGATCACATCATAATTAGGAGCAAAATAATCAACAATTTTTCCTTTGCCCTCATCACCCCATTGAAGTCCGAGAATTACATCTACCATTATAAATATTTATCGTTTTAAGTGTTAACATCGTTTGCTAAAAAAGAAAATGGGGTATATCATTATAATTATTGTCCGGGCTACAAAGCAATGTGGAACACTGTTGCATCGCCCTCTTGTACCAAATACCTTTTATGATCTTTCATTGTAGCTTAATAAACCTGTTATTTGCCATTTTATATTACTACATTTCTTTTTGCGGCGTAAAAATAAATTGAAATAAAATAACCACCTAAAATGAATTGTATTTGTTTGAAACTTGGGGAGGAAAGAACCTGTTTACTGAAAATAAAAAAACTGCAACTTTTAATTTGCAGTTTTGTAAAATATTATTTTTTCTTACGCCACTTTCAACATACTCATTTTGCTGGTATTAAATTTACGTTGCGCATATTCCAATGTAACTTCAAAGGTTTTAATTTTTTGAGAAGGTAATTCATACATCGCGTCGGTTAAAATACTTTCGCATATACTGCGTAATCCCCTTGCCCCTAATTTATATTCCAGAGCCTTTTCCACCATAAAATCATATACTGCTGGTTCAAAACTTAAGGCAATTCCTTCTATATCAAACAGGCGGGTAAATTGTTTTATCAGCGCATTTTTTGGCTCCGTTAAAATATTGCGAAGCGTAGGTGCATCCAAAGGATTGAGGTAAGTAATAACCGGTAAGCGGCCTAATAGTTCAGGTATCAAACCAAATGTTTTTAAATCAACGGCATTAATAAATTGCAACAAGTTTTTTTGCTGAAATTCCTGCAACTCTTTATTCACACTAAAGCCAATGGCATGGGTATTTACACGGCGTGCAATAATTCTATCCACACCATCAAAAGCACCGCCGCAAATAAATAAAATATTTTGTGTGTTTACTTTTACCAATTTTTGTTCAGGATGCTTACGCCCTCCCTGCGGCGGCACCAATACTTCTGTACCTTCCAATAGTTTTAATAAACCTTGTTGTACTCCTTCGCCACTTACATCCCTGGTAATGGAGGGATTATCGCTTTTACGGGCAACTTTATCAATTTCATCAATAAATACAATTCCTTTTTCTGCCGCAGCCACATCATAGTTACAAGCCTGTAAAAGCCTGCTTAGCATGCTTTCCACATCCTCTCCTACATATCCGGCTTCCGTAAATACAGTAGCATCTACAATAGCAAAGGGCACGTTTAACATACGTGCTATCGATTTAGCCAATAATGTTTTACCAGTACCCGTTTCGCCAACCATGATGATGTTGCTTTTTTCAATCTCTACATCATTTTCTACCTTTTGATTGAGCCTTTTGTAATGATTGTACACTGCAACTGCCAGAATCTTTTTAGCATCATCCTGGCCAATTACATATTCATCTAAAAATTTCTTTATCTCAATGGGTTTTTTTACTGTTAGTTTATGAGCTGCCCCTGTTCCCTGCTTTGATTCAGGATAAATCATTAGCTCCTGCCCGATTATTTCCTGAGCATGCTCTACACAATTTTCGCAAATATGCCCTTCCTGCCCCGCTATTAATATTTTTACCTCATCCCGGCTTCTGCCGCAAAATGAACAGTGTAATGTTTGTTGTTTGGCCATTTTAACCTGTTTAAACGCTTCTTTTAAATGTGCGACTGCAAATATAGCTAATCACCTGCTTTATAACAGACAATGTTATGTTATAGAACGTTGCAATAACTACTAAATTGTAAAAATGGAATCGTTGGGTTTCAGGTGTATTAAAACCAAACACTCCATTTTTGGCGATAAATCCTGACAAATGAGATTCAAATATCTAATTACTTTGTACCTGCATTAAATGTTTTTGCAGCATTTGTTTCAATTGCCGCTTTACAATTGCACCCATGGTATTGCACCTGGCAAAATAGTCATTTTTAAAGTGTTCATTGAGTTCATTACGCAACAATTTCACTTTGTAATTTTCTGATATTTCGTCTTTGATCATAATATTCAGCAGTTCCATAATTTGCTTTCGGCTGGCTATTACCCGGTAAGCCATAGTGGTACGCTCTTCTGCCTGGTATTGTTCTATTACTTCTGCACTTAAGTGTTTTAATACCAGGTCTACATACTCAAAATTTTCTTTGTAAAATTGTGGCAGGTACAAATTCTTCTTTGCTTCGTAAGATTGCTGATCAAAATCTATGGCCCGGATACGGTATTGATAGTCTTCAATATCGGGTGTAATATCTATCACAAAATTATAGCTCCGCATATCGCCCAGCAAACGTGCAAAACAGCGTTCATTAAATTTTACAAACTCTTTGGCAATGCGTATTTTATTGGTCTCGGGTAATTCCAGGTAATCCTGTAAAAAAACATCACCGGGTATGCCGGGTATATGTTCCTCCACCAGTGTATTTTTATGGTGTAAAAAAGTAATGCGGTTGGGGGAAAGCAGGTGTTCGAGCTCAAGCCCGTAAATGCGAGAAGCATCTACAGACTTGATATAATAATGATCATAATTATCATTTACTTTATTAATGATTCTTATCCTGAAAGGCACGCTGTTACCAAACTCACAAAAATCTATTCTTTCTACATCCAAATGTTTTATGTAGTTTAAATTACCCTCTGTTTTAAGGATTGCATATGTTTTAATCAACCCTTCTTTTAAAAACTCCATCTCTTTTAAATCGTACACGGCCGTTTCCCAATGCGTTAATTTTCCCTTTTTATCCCTTAACGCTGTGGCAAAACGATAATTGAGCAGGTCTTTGTAGGTAATGGGTAATTTAATATCCCTGCCATATTTTTTTAAATAAGATTGCAATTCTTCGCTTACAGGAAAAGCATCCTTTTTCATCATTGGCCGGTCGGTTTCTTTGCTGAGTTTTGCGTTGATGATGTCTTCGAATTGCATTGTGTAAAGTTAACCCCCATCCCCTAAAGGGGCGTTATTTGAAGGTTTTATATTTTTGTGCAGCTTATTAAAAATAATACTTAATAATATTTTAAGGACACAAATAAAAAATGGCCGGTGATTGAACCGGCCAAAATAAATAAATTATGGATAATTTATAATTTATCCAGCACTCCATCCACAATACCGTAACCCACCGATTCTTTAGCATCCATCCAGTAATCACGATCAAAATCTTTCATTACTTTTTCGTAAGTCTGGCCGCAATTATCTGCTAAAATATGTGCACCCATTTGTTTTATTTTTAGTATTTGTACCGCCATAATTTCCAGGTCGGTACTTACGCCTTGCCCGCCACCGCTTGGCTGATGAATCATTACTTGGCCGCTCGGGAAAATAAATCGTCTTCCTTTTGCACCACCACTCAATAAAATACTGCCCATGCTTGCTGCCATGCCCATACATACTGTGCTTACCGGCGAAGTAATCATTTGCATTGTATCGTACATTACCATGCCACTGGTAACTACACCACCCGGACTGTTGATATAAAAAGTTATTTCTTTTCCGGGATCAATGGCTTCGAGGTAAAGCAAACGTGCGGTGATATCTTTGGCACTTTTATCATCTACTACGCCCCATAAGAATATCTTTCTTTGCTCAATAAATTTTTTGTCAAACTGCCATCCACTCACCATTTTTTCCATTGGGTTTTCAGGTAGTTCTTTTGGCGTTTCTTCTTCGTCGTCTAAACGTATTTGTTTGTTGTTATAATAATTCATCTTTTGCTTTTTTGCTTTAAACCCTTTCGTGGTTTAAAGATTACTTAATATTATTACTATTGCTTTAAATATAAATTTGGCAGCAAATTGAATGGGCTCAATAAAAAACTAAAAGTACAAGTGAGTGACACATCCGCCGCGGCGGATTAACAGTAGTACAATCGCTTGTGCAACATTTATTTTGTTAGTCTTTTTTTGCTTTACGTGGATTGATGGTTAGTACTTCATCCACAACTCCATATTCTTTAGCTTCGGTACTTGTCATCCAGTAATCCCTTTCGCAATCCTGAGCTACTTTATCAAAAGGCTGACTGGTATGATTTGCAATGATCTCGTACAATTCGCTTTTAATTTTACGGATTTCATTTACTGTTATTTCAATATCACTTGCCTGACCACCGGCTCCTGCACTTGGTTGATGCAACATAATACGGCTGTGTTTTAAAGCGGTACGTTTACCCGGCGAACCTGCGCACATTAACACGGCTGCCATACTTGCGGCAATGCCCGTGCAGATGGTCGCAATATCCGGAGTTACAAACTGCATGGTATCATACATACCTAAACCTGCATATACGCTGCCGCCCGGAGAATTGATATACATCTGAATATCTTTAGTACGATCAGTACTTTCTAAAAATAAAAATTGTGCGGTGATAATATTGGCCACTTCATCTGAAACGGGATATCCCAAAAAGATAATCCTGTCCATCATTAAACGGCTGTACACATCCATTACTGCTACGTTCATAGGCCTTTCTTCAATGATGTTCGGGGTAAGATTGGTAATAACACCGGCATGACCTGACAAAGGGTTCTGGGCATTAAATTTACAGGAGTTTTTTTTACTGTAATCATCTAATAAATTACTACTGATGCCCCGGTGTTTTACAGCGTATTTTTCAAATTCTTTTTCAAAATTCATCTGGTATAATTATTTATGGTAACAAATATAGTTGATTGATGAACCCAAATATTATGCTATAAAAAAAAGGCGACAAAAAGGCGGAACAAATGTTTGATGACTGATTTGGGATGTCTGATTTTATACGATGCAATTTTTATAATTTATGCTATCTCTTTTATTTGATGAGTACGGAAGAATGTTGGATTGCCTAATAACTCAACTTTAGGAGAAGGGGGCAAAAAAATGCCGAAGCATTAATGCTTCGGCAAATATTCTATTCCATTTCACCTTCGGGATATGGGTTTAATGTTGGTGATTGTGCTGCATTGCAGTTAACTCTTCGCCGGTTACCTGCTTTTCTGTTGGTGTCACTTCACTTTGTGCCCACACAAACAATTTATCGGTAACCAACCTGCGATGGCTAGCATCAATTTGCTTTTCATCTTTCATCATCCTGTCAACATAACTGTCTAACCAGCTTGTATCATCTCCCAAGCTCATAGCACCAAAGTAACGCATCACTTCCGACTTCATCGATTCTTTTAATTCTTCTGCAGATACTTCCAATTTATTGTCTTTAACGATCTTATCGCTTATTAAGGTCCATTTTAACTGGTTGCTAAAAACAGGAAATTCTTCTTCAGCCTGTTCTGCGGTCTTGCGTTCTTCACCACCTAACTGCATCCAGCGTTTTAAAAATCCGGCAGGAAATTCCATTGTTGTTTCTTCCAGTAAATAATGGTACAACTGGTCGTGCAACTGGTTCCGGCTCTGGCCATCCCAATATTGCCCAATCTCTTCTTTTAATTTTTTTCTAAATTCTTCTTCGGTTGCAACGGCTGCGCCAGGAAAAACTTCATTGAAAAATTCTTCGTTCAACTCTCTTTTTTCAACTAACCCAATCTTTACTATGGTTAATTTAAAATATTTTTTCGCTGAGTCCTTATCATCTTTATCAAGCCCAAGATCCAGTATAAACGCTTCTAGCTTATCTTTATCAAAAGCTTTAGCTAACTGAAGTACAACCGCATCCTCCTTCTTTTTACCCATGAACTGTTTTTGAGCAGTCGCAGTTAAATATTTTACAATTACGGAATTCTCTTTTTCGATACCACCTTCAATTGTATTACCTTCTTTATCTGTTTCTGTAAACAAAATATTTAACACCGCTTCTTCAGTTTCTATGATTTCAGGCTCC
>JANYFT010000130.1 GCA_025359625.1 Ferruginibacter sp. | reverse complement strand
CATTTTTATTTCAGGACTTACAAATTCAATATCTCCCATCCTTACATTAAAAACAAAGTAATAATTATCTCCTACACTGAAGATATTATTTAGTTTATGCAGCTCTATATTGGCAAAAGGAGTTGGTTGACTTGTGTCAATCCCTTCCAGCATTTTTGACCAGATACTACGTACCTCTGTGAGTGGTTGAATGGACATATAATAAGCAAGGTTTAGGAGTTCAGTAAAAATTACCAACTAATGAGTATATGAAGTTAATGTTTTCAGAGATAGATTTACTATCAATTAAAAGTACGATACCCTAACAAAACAAATACCGTGAAGACCTCCTAAAATTACCATTAAAACATGCTTGATAGGGACTTCTATCGTTTTACTTTGTCTTAAGATATCTTTTTAAAAAAAATTGAATGTATGAAAATAATTTATTGGGTAGTTATCATAACATTCTTTGCGAGGGTTATTTTTTGGTTAATCGGTAAGTGGGCAGATCATTTAGATGGGGAATTATTAAAGCAGCGCTTGGGCGGTAAATAAAAAAGGGTATTTCATTAGAAGGAAGTTAATGAGTTGTATTTACGCAATGTTCTTGGCTTGCACACAAAATTTTGGAGAGATGTTGCTGGGAAAAGATGAACCATTTTGTAAAATAACTTTACATAGTTTTTTTCATTGAACTATTAAACCTTATTGTTATGAAACAGCAATCAATCAACCAGAAAATTTTGCTTTTGACAATAACGCTGATTAAAGAAATGAAATTTAAATTACTTCAGGTAACTAAATCTTTTTTTATGAAACAAAAATATGTATCCTGGTTTTTAGTAGCAGGCATAGCTGCAATTATTCTTTTTATCGGCTGCAAAAAAAGCGATAATAAAGCACCACAGGCAGATGTCGTGATTAACGGCATCTCCCCCAATTCAGGCCCTTATTCCACTTCAGTAACTATCACCGGGGCAGGGTTTAGTAGTAATGCTACTGATAACAAAGTAAAGTTTAATAATAAAGATGCTGTGGTGCAAACAGCTTCGGTAACACAAATAATAGTAACAGTACCAAAAGGGGCCGGTAGCGGCCCGGTAACAATTCAAACAGGCAGTAAAACCGCTACGGGGCCCATATTTAATTACAATGTTATAATAACTGTAAGCACATTAGCAGGAAGTGGCACGGCAGGATTTGCCGATGGCAATGGCACCGCTGCTCAATTTTATACTCCTAGCGGGGTAGCCCTTGATGCGCAGGGCAATATTTATGTAGCAGATCCTAACAATTTCCGTATCCGAAAAATTACTGCATCGGGAATAGTAAGCACTTTCGCAGGTAGTGGCACGGCAGGATTTGCCGATGGTAATGGCATCACTGTACAATTTAAGTTTCCTATCGGGGTAGCACTTGATGCGCAGGGCAATATTTATGTAGCAGATCTTGACAATCACCGTATCCGAAAAATTACGGCATCAGGAATAGTAAGCACATTGGCAGGTAGTGGCACGGCAGGATTTGCTGATGGCAATGGCATTGCTGCACAATTTAATTCTCCTAACGGGGTAGCCCTTGATGCGCAGGGCAATATTTATGTAGCAGATGGTGACAATCACCGTATCCGAAAAATTACGGCATCGGGAATAGTAAGCACTTTAGCAGGTAGTGGCACGTATGGATTTGCTGATGGCAATGGCCCTGCTGCACAATTTAATTCTCCTACCGGGGTGGCACTTGATGCGCAGGGCAATATTTATGTAGCAGATGCTAACAATGACCGTATCCGAAAAATTACGGCATCAGGAATAGTAAGCACATTAGCAGGTAGTGGTGTGAAAGGATTTGCTGATGGCAAGGGCCCTGCTGCACAATTTTATTTACCTTACGGGGTAGCCCTTGATGCACAAGGCAATATTTATGTTGCAGATGCTTCGAATAACCGGATTCGAAAAATTACGGCATCGGGAATAGTAAGCACTTTAGCAGGTAGTGGTTCGGAAGGATTTGCTGATGGCAATGGCT
>JANYFT010000261.1 GCA_025359625.1 Ferruginibacter sp. | reverse complement strand
ATCAATGCTGCATTGAAGTACAGACGATTTTACCAACTATTTTTCAGTATTATACCCACAAAAAAAGACCGCAGAAATGCGATCTTTTTTGTAAAATATTCTGTTTATCAATAGCCTTCATTTTGTGTTAAGTTGGGGTTTACTATCCTGTCCCTTTTAGGAATAGGGAAAATTAATTTGGGTGAATTGAATGGCAGGCCAGCTCCGGGCCCATCGGTAAAATAGCCGGTTGATAAGCCCAACCGTTTGATATCATGCAATGAAAATCCTTCAAAGGATAATTCTATCTTCCTTTCTTTTAAAATATCATCCAATGTAACTGTTGAAAGAGAATCTAATCCAGCCCTATTGCGGATTATATTTACATCATCTTTAGGTGACGCACCTATAGATGTATTTAATCTAAAATTCGCTTCTGCTCTTGTAAGGTACATCTCAGCTAAACGAATAATGTGCACATTGCCATACACATTATCAAACTTTGCAGAATAACCATCCCCGTTTATTAAATTTTGTCTTAAGTCATTAGTTTCATACAATGCATAATGAGGATCGTTTATGCTGATCTCTCCCCTGCCTAATTCAGAATAAAAAGTTTGAAAATTATTAATACCGGCAGTAGTAGTAACCTGTATGGCAAATATATCCTCGCTGGTATTATCTTCGGCTTTAGCGCGGGTGTATAAAAATTCTTCAATTATCCCATCAGCATTTGCCTGCGTTAATTTAAATTTTCCCGAACGAATTACCTTGTCGGCTTCAACACTGGCATTGGCATAATCCCCTTTTTGTAAATATACCCTTGCCAGCATAGCGGCTGCAGAATATTTAGTTGCAAAAAAACCATTCGTAGTTGGAAGTTTGGCTTCGGCGTCGGTTAAATCTTTTATTACCTGGTCGTACACCGCAGATACTTTGTCTCTCGGTATTTGATCAGCAGCACCATTTAAGTCTATAGTAGGTGTTAGTTTTAGTGGAACGCCATCATTAGCAGATGGAGTTCCATCGTTCCACGCTTTTGCAAATAATCTAATCAGGTCAAAATATACGGCACCCCTTATAAATTTTGCCCCGCCTTCAACACGGTTTTGTTTAGCCGCTGTTACAACACTAATTGAGCTTAATACATTGTTTACATCATTAATTACTTTGTAACCTTCTGTCCAGGTACCTTGCACAAAACCATTATCAACCGGTATTGCTTTATTTTTTATCTGCGTCATACCCGGGTAAGTGCCACCCCAAAAAATTTCATTATAATCACCTAATAGATCTGCAGTAACAAATGCGCCGCCGCCGTAAAGGTCCGCCGCTCCAAGGTCGGCATACGCACCAACAAGTAAACCTTCCACGTCTGAACTGGCTTTTAAAGCATTAGTTTGGTCTATATTACTTAATGGCTTTGTATCCAGTTCTTTGCTGCAACTGTTTAAAAGCATTGTCGCTGACAAAAAAGATATGCTTAGTATTTTATTTTTCATAATTGCTAAATTAATTTTGACAGGTTGTTTTATAACCCGATGTTGATTCCAAAAACAATTGTTTTTATCTGAGGTGCCGAATAAAAATCATTACCCAGTGTAATATTGGTTGCTGTTGCATCTGAATTAACTTCCGGGTCCCATCCTTTGTATTTGGTAATGGTAAATAAATTTTGTGCCCTTACATAAAATCTCGCCCTGTCAATATGCAGAACCGATAATAATTTTGACGACAGGTTATAACCCAATGTTATTGTCTTTACTCTTAGATAAGACCCGTCAGAAATGTAGCGGCTGGAGTTATCGGTACCATTAGCAAAAAACAACCTGGCTTCCGGAACCCTTGTAATATCACCGGGCTTTTTCCATGCCGCCAATTGATCGGTGGTTTGATTATCAAATCCATTGCTTCCGCTTGCTGACATGTATTGTCCGCCGGCATTGAATAAATCATTGCCATGTACTCCCTGTAATAAAACATCCACATCAAAACCTTTGTAGGTGAATGTATTTCTAAATCCATAAATAAAATCCGGGTTAGGATTACCAATCCTAACATCTTCAGCTTCGTTGACATTCTTTGTAGTAGTGCGGTCTTTTGAGCCATCCGACTTGATAGTATTTTTATAATACAATGCATCACCGTTGGCAGGGTCTGCACCGGCAAATTCTTTCGCAAAGAAAACACCAAGCGGTTGCCCTTCCTGTGCCCTGTTTAGCGTACCAATTTGTTGCCCCCCTAAATCAGTAATTTTATTTTTATTGGCACCAAAATTTACACTTGTTGACCACCTGAAATTTTTGCTTACAATATTTTCTGTATTAATGGTAAATTCAATTCCCTTGTTTTCCAATTTACCGATATTTTGAAGTTTGGATAAAAAACCAGTTGTAGAAGGTACATTTACACTCAATAAAAGATCCTTTGTTTTTCTTTCATAATAATCTACTTCAACAGTAACTCTTTTATTGAAAGTGCTGGCTTCTATACCTGCATCAAGGCTTGCAGTTGATTCCCATTTTAAATTATTATTGGGAAGTTGAATAGGTGATTGGCCGCCAAGGCCGCCGTAAGCATTGGGGCCATACAAGCCTCTTGACGCGTAGTTACCAATTTCAGAATTCCCTGTTAAACCATAACTGGCTTTCAATTTTAAAAAACTTAGCCATTTTACATTTTTAAGAAATTGCTCATCCGATAAAATCCATCCTGCCGAAACAGCCGGAAAAAATCCATACCTGTTACTTATTCCAAACCTGCTGGACCCATCGTATCTTCCACTAACAGATAAAAGATACCTGTCTTTTAGTTTATAATTTGCCCGGGCAAAATAAGATAATAATGCCCAATCTGAACCAGACGAAGTAGCCGCAGTTTTAGAAGCACCTGCGTTTAATTTTTTATAAGAGTCACTGGGGAATTCTTCTGCTGAAGCACTATTACTGGCTATTTGCCATTTTTGAAAGCTGGTGCCTGCAACAATATCAAAATCATGGTTTTCTCCTAAACTGGCAGCGTATCTAAAAAAGTTATTGGTATTGATATTTAAAATCTGATCAGAGGAGTTGAAACCAGAACCATTTGCTACTCCCTGGTTCCTTGCTGTTAAACGGCCAGCATACTGATCTTCATTTTGATTTAACTGATCCATCCCTAATTCTGAACGAAAGGTCAATCCTTTTGCAATAGTTGCCAATGCAAATAAATTTCCAATCGTTCTGTTAACAGTTGTTTTATATTTTGTGTTTTCTACACTTAAAATTGGGTTGTAATAAACAGGATAATTTGTGTTTGGATTTCCTGTATTTAAATCCAAAGCACCACTTGTTAAACCAGTTCTCGGATCAATTAAAGGAGTAATTGGAGATAATGCTACAATTTGTAAAGGTGTAGAAAATGCATTATCATTAGATACCCTGTTATTGATCGTCCTTGCAAAACTCATATTGATACCCATTGAAAGCCAATCCCTTACTTTATGCTCCAAATTTAACCGGCCACTGTATCTTTTTAAATTATTCCGCACAATAATCCCAGATTGGTCAAGCACTTGTCCGCCCATGTAAAAAGTAGTTTTATCGGTACCTCCGGAAAAGTTTAGGTCATATTGTGAGATAGGTGCATCTTGAAATGACTGGTCCTGCCAGTTGGTGTTTACTTTTGCGGTCTGGTAATCTGTATTGCCTGCCGAATACCGCTTCAACCGATTTGCAGTATAGGTTACATAATCAAAACTTGAATCTAAACGATAGGCATTAGCGGCAGCCATTGTAAAGTAATTAACATATTGCTTTGAATTTAAAAAATCTCTTTTACCAGTTGGCTTTTGCATACCCGTAAAGTAACCAAATTCAATTTTTGATTTACCGGCCTTACCTTTTTTTGTGGTAATAAGTACAACACCATTAGAAGCCCTTGAACCATAAATGGCGGCTGCAGAAGCATCTTTTAAAATTTCAATTGATTCAATATCATTTGTATTGATATCAGCAAGCGAATTGGTGGAAGCGCCATTGCTTGACAGGTCAGTATTCTGAAGAGGGATTCCATCAATTACATATAATGGCTCATTACCTGCGGTTACAGAAGCAGATCCCCTGATACGTATATTGATGCTCTGGCCTAATTTACCATTTTGCTGGCTTACCAAAACCCCTGCGGCTCTGCCCTGGATGGCACTTTCAAAACTAGTTGCGGGCGTGTTGTTTAACTCTTTGGTACCTACTTTAGAAACGGACCCCGTCAGGTCTCTTTTAATTTTTGTACCAAAGCCAACAACTACCACTTCGCTTAAACTTCTGTCAGCTTCGGTAAGGCTTACCTGGATGTTTCCATTTTGAATGCTTACATTTTGCTGTATAAAACCAACAAATGATATTTCCAAAGTGGTGGCATTGCTATTAACGTTAAGCTTAAAACTGCCATCAGTTTCGGTTGTCGTGGTGTTATTAAACCCCCTGGCTTTTATGGTAGCGCCTGCAACAGGCGAACCATTCTTTGCGTCAGTAACTTTACCGGTTACTTCTTTAGTTTGGGCAACGAGCGATGATATACTCAGCAAGAGTATGAAAATGAAAATAGAAATTGTTCTCATATCATTTAGTTTAGTTAGATGGTTTATAATTAACAATGAGTATA
>JANYFT010000258.1 GCA_025359625.1 Ferruginibacter sp. | reverse complement strand
TCTTTTGCAAAAGTGAACATGCCAATACCAGGGTAAAGTATTACAACAGGATTTGCATCTCTTATTGTAGGGCTGTTTGGATGTTTACAGGTTACGTAGTAAGCGGTGTACATCTTCCTGTACGCTTCATACAACGGATTTATCTTTTCTTTTATAATAGTTGTGTTAGATAAGTCTTCATCAACTGCCAAATTCAAAACAAGTGGAGAGATTATGGTTCGTAGAAAATGATCAGGGCAAGAAGTGCCAAGCGGTGCCAGCCTTTCCAAATCATTTGAATTAATAAACTGCAATACTCTTTCATCATCAGTAAAATGACCAATCATTTTTGTTTGAGAAGAGCAAAATCCTCTTAACAAAGGCGCAATTAATGAAGCCTGTTTTAAACGGTCTTCTACTGGTAAAGAAGTTATTTTTTGCCCCCCAAATATTTCACCTTTTTTACCATAGTTATCTTCTAAGTATTGAGCACAGCGTTCAATTACTTCCAGTGTATTGATATAACTTTCATAAGCAGTGTCACCCCATGTAAATAATCCATGAGAGCCCAGCATAATACCACGGATACCGGGGTTTTCATCAAGGCATTGCTTTAATTGCAATCCTAAATCAAAACCAGGTTTTTGCCAGTTTACCCAGCCAATAGTGCCGTTAAATAATTCTTTGGTGATTTTTTCTCCATCTTTTGCAGCAGCTATTGCAATAGCTGCATCAGGATGCAAATGGTCGATATGTTTAAACGGCAGAAAACCATGTAATGCTGTATCTATTGATGGGGCTTTAGATGCCAAATCATAAATACAATGGTTAAACAATTCCACCATTTCATCTTCCTGCTCAATACCACGATAAATATTTTTTAAAGAACGAAGCCTGTCCACATACAAAGCGGCCAACCCGTTTTTTTTCATTGTACCTAAATCACCGCCGCTTCCTTTCACCCACATAATTTCTGTTTCTTTTCCTGTTAATGGGTCAACGGCGTTGGCTTTGCAGGAAGTGTTGCCGCCACCGTAATTTGTTAAACGTAAATCTGCCCCTAATAAATTGGAACGGTAAACCAATAAAGCCACTTCATCGCCAGCCATTGCTGCTGCTTCATTTTCATTCCATAAATAACCTACATGCTTAAACTGTTTTGTTTCAACTGCCATAAATACTTTTTATTTTTTAAATTTTTATTTTAATGAATTGCCATAGCCCACCAGCAGGATGGAAAGTATAATAACTGCTATGCCTGTAATAATTGTATTTTTTGCTTTTTTACTTACCCCTTTCCATTCGCCTGTAAATACGCCCCATGCATTTGCAACCAAAATAATAAACGACATGTGCAGTATCCAGCTACTGGCACCATTACCCAACTTACTTTCGCCCATTCCGTAAAAGAAAAATTGGAGGAACCACATGGTGCCTCCTAATGCACAAAGGATATAGTTTTTTAAAAGCGGGGTTTTTGCATTAGTATAATCACTAAATGATTTATTGCGAGCGTTTAATATCATGCACCAAATGAAGTTGGTAGTAAGCCCTCCCCAAAGTATTACAACAAATATTACATTGTTGCGATACAAAAATTCACCATTGCCCGGATTGGCCAATTTCCATGCATCATTAGCAATAACTCCCATGCTATTACCAGCCTCTATGCCAAAACTAAAACAGGCACTTAATACACCAGAGATTATTGCCACAACCAGTCCTTTGCCTAATTTAAATTCGCTACCCGATGCATCAGTTGATGCGCCTTTAAGGTCTTTATCTTTAAGCTGCCCTGCTTTGCCGCAAATTATAATTCCAATAATGCAAACTAACAGCCCTCCTACTACAAATAAGCCCCACTTTGTTCCAAACAAATCTGCAATAGTGTCCTTACCTTCTGTAGGATTAAAATAATAATACAAAGCAGGTATTAATGCCCCAAACACTGAGCAAAGGCCAAGAATAATAGAACTGCCAAGTGATACGCCAAGATAACGTACACCCAATCCGTAAGTGAGGCCACCAATACCCCATAGTAAACCCATTGTGTAGGTTGCGCCTAATACATTTGCTGTTGAATTGCTAATGATATTTGCAAAGCCTGGTATGGTGAGGTACGCTGCCAGTGGTGGCATAATTAACCAGGAGAATAAACCACCAACTATCCAAAAACTTTCCCAACTCCAACCTTTTACCTTTTTATATGGCATGTAAAAACTGCCAGAGGCAAAGCCGCCGAGAAAATGAAAGAACACACCTAATAAAGCTTGCATATCGTAATATTATATTTCCAAAAATAGTTTTTGTGGCATTTACCAGGGTTTGATTGGTGATTGTGTTATTGTATTTTTTGACACTTTTATGCAAACGAAAAATTGTCCTTATAAAACTCATTACCAATTACTTAATAAGTATCTGGATTTGCAAATTGCCCAACACTTTTAAAATTACATCGGTACCCCGGCAGTTATCATGCCCTCTAATTCCTTCATTAATGAAACGGAGCCTGCATATAAGCAACTTCTTGAATGAATTGCAGTAACGTCTGCGTCTAATATGTCAGTGCTACCATTTGTGGATATAGCGCCTGCCTGCTCACTGATAAATGCCATTGGATAGCACTCATACAAAAGCCTCAGTTTGCCATTTGGTGCTTTTACAGTACATGGATAAAGGTAAATGCCACCTTTAAGTAAATTGCGGTGAAAGTCGCACACCAGTGAGCCTGCATACCTTGCATTCAAATGCCTGCTTTTGCAGTATTGAATAAAGTTAGTAAGTGTACTTGTAAAGGTGTTTGAATTACTTTCATTGCAGGAATAATAAATACCCTTAGAAGGAGTTTTGATTTGCTTGTGCGAAAGTATAAAATCACCCAATGTGTATTCATAAGTAAACCCATTAACGCCTTTGCCGGTTGTATACACCAGTATCATACTTGCTCCATACAAAATATAACCTGCGGCAACTTGTTTTCTACCGCCTTGTAAAAAATCTTCGTTGGTTACTTTTGTACCAACGGCCGAAATTCTTTTATAGATAGAAAAGATGGTGCCCACCGGTACATTCACATCTATATTTGATGAGCCGTCTAATGGATCCATTGCCACTACATATTTAGCATCCCATTTTCCGGTATCTATAATTGCTTCTTGTTCTTCTGAAACAAGCCCCGCTACCTGACCACCGTTTATTAAAGCACGGGTAAATCTTATATCGGCAATTACATCTAATTTTTGTTGTGCTTCACCCTGAACATTTGTTGAATCAGCTCCACCGGCTATATCAGCTAACCCTGCCCGTACTATTTCTCTATTTACAATTTTTGATGCAAGGGCAATGTCTCTTAAAAGTTGTGATAATTCCCCTGTTGCATGTGGAAACGAATCCTGGTTACTGGAAATAAAACGGTCAAGTGTTATGCCTACCGGCAAAGCAACAATCTCTTTTTCTTGCATAAGTATAAAAAGCAGATTTTCTTTACTGCACTTTAATATGCAACATTAGTTTTTAAAACGGATTGACTGTTTTGTATAATGATAGTTTTAGTGCGAATAATGATATATCTATTATTCAAGCAGAACAATGTACCACATCAACTGTTACAATAACAGTTGTTAATTTACTACAATTTTCAATAATGATTTTGTTGCTAATTGCAAAAGTATGCTTTATCATAAAAGTTCGAGTTGATTGCTAATAAGTTTATAATAACTACCTTTTAAGGCGGTAAGTTCA
>JANYFT010000058.1 GCA_025359625.1 Ferruginibacter sp. | reverse complement strand
TATAAAACCTGATGGCTTACTTTTAAATAAAAAGAACAGGCCCACAAAAAGGCATATCAGCATAATCAATACTATTGGCGTAGCCCTGATCCATTTGCCAACACCCCTGGTGTAAGAAGAGTTTATTTTACCAAACCCTTTATTAAACCATGCAAAGAATTTTTTGAGCCAGTTCTTTTTTGCCGCAGCATCTTTAGATGGTTTAAGCATGATAGAACACAAAGCCGGAGTAAGCGATAGAGCAACAAAGGCAGATATAATAACCGATACTGCAATAGTGATGGCAAACTGCTGATACAACCGCCCAACAATACCCGGTATAAAACCCACAGGAACAAACACTGCAGCCAATATCAATGCAATGGCAATTACAGGGCCTGATATATCATTCATGGCTTTTTTAGTAGCATCTTTAGCAGATATTTTTTCATGATCCATGTAATGCTGCACTGCTTCTACCACTACTATGGCATCATCTACCACAATACCAATTGCCAGTACGAAAGCAAACAGCGTTAATGTATTGATGGTAAATCCAAAGGGGATAAATAAAATAAATGTCCCAATCAATGAAACAGGAATGGCCAATACAGGAATTAAAGTTGCCCTCCAGTTCTGTAAAAAAAGAAACACTACCAATATAACCAGGATCAATGCTTCTACCAGTGTATGTACTACTTCGTTGATGGAAACTTTTACTACAGACACAGTTTCAAGCGGCATGGAATAATCTATGTCTTTAGGAAATGTTTTTTTTAACTCCGTTAATGCTTTATTTATGCCATCAAAGGTTTCCAATGCATTGGCACCGGGTGCCTGGTATATCAATACAAATGCCGCAGGTTTGCCATCCACAAATGCGTTGCTGCCGTAATCAAACTTGCCCAGTTCAACTCTCGCTACATCTTTTAAGTAAACAATGGTGCCTGTTGCCGGTACGGTACGTACAACAATATTTTCAAACTGATCTTTTGTATTGATGCGGCTGTTGGTTAATACACTGTACTCAAAACTTTGCACCGAGGGTTGCGGGTTACCACCAATAGTGCCTGCAGCAACCTGTAAGTTTTGCTCTGTTAATGCAGCAAGGATGTCTGAAGTGGTCATTCCAAGATTGGCTAATTTTTCGGGGCTCAACCAAATGCGCATACCAAAATCATCCGCACGGGAAACTATATCTCCTACACCTTTCACCCGCTGCAAGGCATCTTTTAAATAGATGTTGGCGTAGTTACCAATAAAGGTTGCATCGTGTGTACCATTGGGTGAGTATAGCGCCAATGCCACCATGATGCTGGGGTTACGTTTACGAACAGTAAGGCCTAAACGCTTTACTGCATCCGGCAAAGAAGGTTGTGCAACACTAACCCTGTTTTGTACATCCAGTGCTGCAATGTTTACATCGGTGCCTATGCCAAAATTTACATTGATACTGCTTTGCCCGCTACTGCTGCTGTTGCTTGAAATATACGTCATGCCCGGCGTACCATTTACCTGAGTTTCAATAGCGGTGGTAGTGGTCTGTTCCACAGTTTGTGCATCGGCTCCTGTAAAGTTGCCGGATATGGTTACCGTTGGCGGAGTAATATCCGGATATTGGGCAACAGGCAAAGTTGTCATTGCGATGATACCTACCAACACAATTACGATGGATATGACAATGGCCGTTACTGGCCTTTTTATAAAAGTATCTGCTATCATTATTTTGTTTCTTTAACCCTTACTTATGGTAATAAAATTATCGTTGTTTCATCGCAAAAATTAACCAGGATTTTTTTGGGCGTTTCCCGCCGCGGCGGCCGGGCTTTCCGCTACAAGTCCTCACTACGCTTTGTTGCACTTCGCTTCGCTCCGGGCTTTTCGCTGCAATCCCTAACGCAAGAAATGTGTAAAAGCAGAATTCCAATTAATAATAAATTGATTACTTTTTCGGTATTGCTGCTGCCGCTGCACCAGTATTAATGAATGCTCCTTCTCTTAAATTCTGCACTCCCTGCACCACCACTTTATCACCATCTTTCAATCCTTCTTTTACAATAACATTAGTCCCTATTTGTTTGCCTAAAACAATTTTACGCTGCGACACTTTGTTGCTATCATTGGGTACATACACAAAAAACTCTCCCAGTTGTTCTGTTACCGCTTTGTATGGAATTAGTATTGATTGCATGGCACCACTATTCTTAATCCTTACCGTTCCATTCATACCGGCTATTAATAATTTTTTATTATTGGGAAATATCAACCTTGCTTTTATAGTACCTGTTTGTGGGTTCACTGTCCTGTCGAGCAAAGAAATTTTTCCCGGAAACGGATAAATATCTGTACCAAAAGCCAATGTAAAAGTTGAATCGGCAGTTGCAGGTTTAGCATTCATTAAAGTAGTGAACCTGAATATTTCTTTTTGATCAACATTAAAATCAACAGCCAGTTCTTTATCAGATGATACGGTGTTTAGTAGTGTTTGCCCTGCACTAACAGCAGCCCCTGTTTTAACAGCAGAAATACCAATAATGCCATCAAAGGGTGCGTACACTTTTGTATACCTAACATTGGTTTGCACCGCCTGTATATTAGCCCTTGATGCATCTGCCTGTTTGCGTGCCACTTCCAAAGCAGCATCCGCATTGTCAACCAATTGCTTTGCTACGGCATCATTCTTATCCAGTTCATGAAAACGGTTGGCGTCTTTTTGTGCTTTATTTAAATTGGCTTCCTGCACCTGTAAACCGGCTACAGCCTGCTGGTAGTTAGCTGCATATAACTGTGCGTCTATTGAATACAACAACTGTCCATTTCTTACCCTGTCGCCATCTTTAAAATGAACCCCTGATATAAAACCACTTACCTGCGGACGAAGTTCTACCTGGTTTAATGGACTAACCGTAGCAGGGTATTCATCATAATACACTGCATTCGCCAATATTACCGGCTGCACAGTTACTTTAGCAGGTGGCGGTGCCGCAGGTATTTCGGGAGCTTTATTGCTGTTGCAGGCGGCTATCAAAAAAACAGCGGCAAAGCCCGTATATCTTATCAATTGTTTTAAATTCATACCAGGAGTAATTTTAATTTATGTCGGGTTGGTTTGTTAATAATTTATTTGTCCCAGTGCCTTTTCTACATCAATTTTACTGGCCAGCAACTGGTACATGGCGGTATAATAATTAATTTCTGATGTCCGCAAATCGGTTTCAGATGTAATCACTTCCAGGTAGGTTTTAATACCCGAACGATATTGCAACTGGATAACTTCATACACTTCTTTTGCCAGCGCCAGGTTTTCTTTTAAAGCATAATAGTTATACAGGTTGCTTTTATATATTGCTAATGCCTGCATGTAACCGGAGTTTACACTATTTTTAAAATTGACAATGTCAAGGTAATTTCTTGCTAACTCCAGTTCGGCAGCATGGACATTGGCTTTTCTTTTTCCGCCTTGAAAAATAGGAAACCCTAAAGTGACTGCGGCAAATGAATTGGGAAAATTATTGTAATATAATTTACTAAAATCGTTGTTTTGAAAATTAAGGTTGTAAGCGCCATTAGCAGAAACCACTGGCAGGTAACTCCATTTATTGTATTTTAAATTGTACTGCAACAACCTTCTTTGTGTTTCCAGTAATCTGTATTCAATCCTTGCATTGAAGTTGGCTGACTGCAGCGTGTCCACCACAATTTCTTTTTCCATTTGCAGGCTATCATACACAATATTCAAACTGGCAGATACAGGATAGCCCATCAAATATTTAAGGTATTCCAGCTTTGCCTTTAGCAATTCTTCGTTACTTTTTTTTGTTGCCTTTGAATTGTTTAGGGTAATGGTTGCTCTTTTGTAATCAATCTTATCCGCAATACCAGCCTTATATTGGTTATAAGCATCTTTTAAACTCTGTTCAATACGTTCAACATTTGTTCCGGATACTTTTATTTGCTGCAAGGAAGAGAGCACATCATAAAAGGCTTTAGACACATTCGCCACCAAATCAATTTTATCATTACTGGTGGCTTGCTTTGCCTGCAACCTCACATCTTTTTTTGAGCGGCTAGCCAACAATACATCCTTATTAAAAATGGCTTGCGAAAAAGTAAACTGTCCAGCAGAAGTGTTGTTAACGCCCAGTTTTACAGGGTTTCCTCCAATCACCGTGGTTTGTATAATAAAATTGTGTAGCAGGTTATAATTGAAATTGATCTGTGGATACCAATCGGCAAGTTTACTTTTAATGGTGGTTTCTAATATGTCCTGATCAATAAGCGATTGTTGTATTTTCGGCTGATGTAAGATGGCGTAATCAATCGCATTTTTTAATGATACTTCTTGTAACAGGCTGTCTTTAGAACCATATTGTGCCAACAAAAAAAAGGGGCATACTAAATATAAAACAAAGGTTGCCGATTTTGTGGCATATTGCCTTTTTCCATAACGCCCTGTCCATATACTAATCGCCGATACTCCAAATAACTTTCTAAGTAAATGTATGCTTCTATCCATTGTATTGTTTATTGGTTGGTATCGAATTTTTTACAATCAATATTCAAACCAGTTAATTATATTGTATCGGCAATCAACTTTATCATGCAGATACATTTTTCAGATGGTAAAATCTTATTTTCAGGCAGGCCTACGTTAGAACTATTATTTTATTTTGCGGCAAATGCAGCAATATCTTTTGCATATTCTTTCAACAAGGCTTTATTGAGGATATAAGAATAAGAGCGGCCTTCCTTTTCTGGCTCAATTAAACCGGCTTCTGTGAGTGCTTTAATATGATGGCTTACCGAAGGCTGGGCCAGGCCCAACACATTAATAATTTGCGCACACTGGATAGAACCTCCATTGCCAGCCATATCTTCCAGTATTTTCAACCGGTTAATATCACCCAACGCTTTCGCTATTTTTTCCAGTTGCTTTAATTCCATCTATGAACATATTGATAAATGCAAATGTATCTATCTTTATGGGATTACTAAAAAATTATTTGATTTGCAAAGATGCTAAAACAAACCAAATGGGCGGTTAGTATGTTATAAATGGCAATATTAATTTATAGTGACAGGGCACCTTATTTAATTACAACACTTCAATGTTCCGCTACTATTTTAACTTTGCAACAATGCTCGATTAGATTTAATGAATAGCACCTTTTTTATATAAAATTTTATATCATGGAATATAATAAATTAACCCCTGAAGAAGAGTATGTAATTTTACGAAAAGGCACTGAGAGGCCGTTTACCGGCGAATACAATGACAATCAGTTAACGGGTACTTATATTTGCAGGCGTTGCGATACGCCCCTGTACAATTCCAAAGATAAATTTGATTCGCATTGCGGATGGCCAAGTTTTGACGATGAAATACCCGGTGCAGTAAAGCATCTTCCCGATGCCGATGGCAGGAGGATAGAAATTGTTTGCGCCAATTGCGATGCCCACCTGGGCCACGTGTTTGCCGGAGAACGGTTAACTGCTAAAAATACCAGGCATTGCGTTAATTCAATTTCGCTAAAATTTATACCGGCGGTAAATTAATTTTTTGTGCACAACTTTCTTTAAAAAAAATTGACAGAATTTGAAATTCACAAGTTAATTGCCACGGGCTTTAGCCCGTGGATAAAGAAGTAATAAGTATTTGGCTTTAGGCAAAACTCAAGAAAGGAGAACAGATTTTGGCTAAAGCCAAATAAAATTATTGTTATTCAACCCCGGTCTGAAGACCGGGGCAATTGAGGACCGGCGCAATTCAAGATCGGGGCAATTGAGACAGAGGAAATTTAAAAGTAAGGATAGTATGATCTTTGCGAACTAAATACTTAATTATAAGCTTATAGATGAAGTGTGAACTTGCTGTTAGCAGGCTAAAGCCAAATTGAAAAACAAAAGTACAAGTGGGCGATGCAAGAATTTACCACATTGCTTCTTAGCCCGGACAATCATTATAACAAAATAAGGATACTTTCTGATTTCTTTAAATAATAGCCAAACACAAATTGCATGAAAAAAATATTGTCCTTTCTTTTTATTAATTGTTTTATACAACATACAAAAGCACAGCAAATTATTGAAAGGGATAAGGAGATAGAACAAATGGTTAAAGAGGTTTCTCC
>JANYFT010000027.1 GCA_025359625.1 Ferruginibacter sp. | reverse complement strand
CATTTTTGAATAGTCGTTATTGCCCCACCATTCAGGTACCACAATAATAGCGGGTCTTTTTCCTTTTTCATTTTCGTTGTAAGCAACATAACTTTTCAGTATTGTTCCGTCAGCGGCAGTATAAGTTATTTCCTCTCCCTTAATGGCAGCAGGTTTTTGTGCTCCGCTTATCAGTGCTGAACTCATAAACAGGCAAATTAAAAGTGATTTAAAATATTTTGTCATTGTTTGCATTTTTAGATTATTTAATACTGAAACATTTATCCTGTCTTAATTGTTTGTTTGGCAAAAATAAATTTGTATTGTGTAGCATACAATCTGTTCTTTTCTCGTTGCTGTTTTTATCTTCCCCGTTAAGTATCCAATAACCGCCGATGATAATTGATTTGTCCAAAATGATAGGTTAAGTGTGTTGTAAGATGAATTAGAAAATATCCGGTTGAAGTTGTATTATCAAAAACCAAAAGCGGGTATTCGTTCTCCATTTCTTTTTCGGTCAGGTTTTTTAGAACACTGGTAACTACAACAATGGCTGCTTCAATTTTGTTTATTAACTCCGTTGCCGGAATGCCTTTCAATGAAAATTCAAGCTCCCGGTTTCTGACATAATTTGTGTTGCCAAGCGTTGCGCCAATATATGTGTTAAGATTGCCCACTAAATGTAAACAAAGGTTCCCTGCTGAATTGGCTATTTGTTTTTCAATAATCCAGATTTTCTTCTCGTCTTTGTACAATTCAATTTCAACTTTCAGTTTGTTAAGATCTCTTTTAAAGAGTAGTTGTAAAGTTTCAGTCAGCATAATTTTAATTTGTTAGAAGCGCCGTTTTAATTTGATTGATATGCCCCTGGTTATGAACTGCCACTTTATCAAATTCATCTTTCAAAGTTCTTAACCCTGTGTCACTATGGATAAATTCATTATTGCCGGATCTTGTATAATAATTTTTAGCTAAATATATTACCGATTGGCGGTTTGCCAGGTAGAGTGATTTGCTTAATTCCAAAGGGAAAATTTCATAATCCAGATTGTTGCACCAAAGGTCCTGGTCAAATGCCCAAATCACTTGTTTGGGTTCTGCAATTACCCTTTTTAATCTTTCGTGTAAAATGCTTTCTGCATCTGCCAGATGAACTAATATTTTTTTAATATTCCATTTGCCCTCTGCGTAGGCCTTCGATAAACTATGGTGCGGCAAATCAAAAAAGCCCTCAGTTTCTTGCCTTGTGTTTTTTAATAAAGTAACTATATCCATGTTCAAATATTTTTATATTTCTCTTCCGCCATACCATCTAAAGTATCCGTTCTATACCGTTTTTACTGTCGAATTGTTTTATACTGCAAAAATAAAACCGTAGTTGTTAAAGCTACGGTTTTCATCAATTTATTTTAGCCCATTTATTTAACCAACTTCAATTCACTGATAATATTTTTGGCGCCACCCAATTTATCTATGCACCACAAAACATACCGCACATCTACACAAATGGTGCGGTTAAGGTCTTTATCAAAAGCAATCTTATGGCTTAATGCTTCATAGTTGCCATCAAAGGCAAGGCCAATTAAATTGCCATTGCCATCAATTACGGGGCTGCCACTGTTACCGCCGGTAATATCATTGGTGGTTATAAAATCTATTACCAGGTCGTTTCTTCCTTTATCAATATACTGGCCAAAATCTCTTTTCTTCATCAGCTCAATTTGTTTTGCAGGCAAATCAAATTCATAATCTCCGGCAATATATTTTTCGAGTATTCCTTTACTGGTGGTTACATAATCATACTGCACTGCATCACGTGGATGATAGCTTTTTACATTGCCATAACTCACCCTCATACTAAAGTTGGCATCAGGATACATTTTATTGGCAGCGGCGGGGTTCATTTCCATAATTCCTTTCAGGTAACTTTTGCCCAGCTCTGCATTTTTATTGGTAAATGCAGTATACAAAGGAGCGTATTTGAGATTATAATTTTTCACAAAAGCCGCAGCATAAACGAAAGCGGGGTCAGCCTGAAATACAGTGGCATCAGGATTAGCAATAAAAGCCGCCCATTTTGCATCATCCAGCAACATTGTTTTAGCAAATACATCCCTGGCCCATTTCTTAAAGGTTTGCTCTTCTTTTAAATCCCCATACGTTGCTTTCAACCCTTCGTAAAAGCCAATCGGATGCTGGCTTTTATCTATATCGTTGTAAAACAGCATAGCCGTTTGTGCCAATATTTTTTCATCGCTGGGTTTATCTTCTGCTGCTAAAAAAGTTTTTCTTGCTGTCTCTGCTGCACCAAGCGACTTTTTAATATCTGCAGAAGAAATCCCTGTTTTTACGAGGTTGGTTTCTACCCCAATTAAAGATGCTGCAAAAGCCGCCAGGGACGAACCAACAATACCTTCATTTATATATTGTCGTTGTTTACTGAAAGACGTCCAGGCTGCATAATTTTTTGCGTAATCGGTAAAAATATTTTCGTATTCAGGTTTCCCTTTTGCCCATGCCGTAAAAGTATTTTCGTATGCCTGCTTTTGCTCAAATGTGTGAAACTTGATTAACTGTTTTGTTTCGCCATCAAAAAATTTCCAGTAGTTGGCAACACTTGCATAATTACTTGCCAGCTTCAATTTTACCGCTGGGTCTTTTATCATTTGTTCGTGCATTAATTTTAAACGCATATCCCGTAAATTAACCAGCGAAGGATTTTCAACCTCATTTTTTAATTTAATGCCATAGCTGGTTTCGTAACGGTTGGTACCGCCGGGGTAGCCATATATCATGGCAAAATCATTATCCTTAATGCCTTTGACGCTTACCGGCAAAAAGTATTTAGGTTTTAAGGGAATGTTCTCATTGCTGTATTCTGCCGGCTTACCTTCCTTTGTAGCGTACACCCTGAAGATAGAAAAATCTCCGGTGTGGCGGGGCCATTCCCAGTTGTCGGTATCGCCACCAAATTTACCCACCTTTTCTGGTGGTGCACCTACCAGGCGTATATCCCTGTAGGTTTTATACACGTACATAATGTATTGATTTCCTTTAAACATACTGTACACCTTTCCGCTTAATCCATTGGCTTTATCCATTACTTTATCGGTAATGGCTTTATAAACATCCGGCATTTTTGCAAGCCTTTCTGCCCATGTCAATCCTTTAACGGCTTCCTCCACATCCTTGCTGACATCAACAATTTTGTCCAAAAACTGAACGGTTAATTCACTCTTTATTTCCTGGTCTTTATTAAAGGCATAGAAACCATCCTCCAGGTAATTATGCTCTACTGTACTCGCTCCTGCAATAGCAGCATAACCGCAATGATGATTGGTAAAAATCAATCCCTGATTACTAACTATTTCTCCGGTGCAGCCTCCGCCAAAAATTAAGATAGCATCTTTTAACGATGATTTATTAACGGAGTATAATTGCTCTTTGGTTAATTTTAGTCCCTTCTTCACCATATCATTATATACCTGCTGTCCCAACAACATGGGCAGCCACATACCTTCGTCGGCACTTGCCTTTAATAAACAAACAGACAATAAAAATGAAACAAAAATTTTCTTCATGCTTTTTATTTTTAATGGCAAACGTACAGCAAATACTGGATTCGTCCATCATTACACGTTAAATTTTAACGGTTGCTTATAAGGCATAAAAAGCAGAGTTGCTTCTCCAAAATATGTTGCGACACCTAACAATAGCTTCCTAAACCATTCATAAAATAATAACCATTAGCCAATTGTAAGCATTAAATTTGTTGAGCTTAACCAGAATTTTTATGGCCATCATTGATTTAAAACTACCTAAAAGTATTGCAAGGGCATTAAACCTGCCCATTAGTAATCCACGGCGGCAGCAATTAAGGGTGTTGAAAAAATTGCTGCGTATAGCCCGTTTTACGCAGTTTGGCCAAGCCTATAAGTTTGATGAAATATTGATGAGCAGGCACAGCGGGAAAAAGTTTCAGCAATTGGTACCCACCTATAATTACAACAAACTCTACGATGAATGGTGGCACAAAGCAGTAGACGGCACTTCTGATGTTTGCTGGCCTGGTGTAATAAAATACTTTGCCCTCAGCAGCGGCACAAGCGACGCAACCAGTAAATATATTCCCATTACAAAAGAACTGATACGCAGCAATACCATTACCAGCTTTAAGCAATTATTAAGCCTTGCAAAATACCAGGATGTTCCAAAAAGCGCTATCGGTAAAGGCTGGTTGTTATTAGGGGGCAGCACACAATTGCAAAAAGGCGCCACTTATTATGCAGGCGACCTTAGTGGCATTCAGCAAAAAAATATCCCTTTCTGGTTTCAGGGTTTGGGCTTATACAAGCCGGGGAAAAAAATTGCCAGGGAAAAAGACTGGGCAAAAAAATTGGAAGAGGTTGTTGATAATGCGCCCAACTGGGATATCGGTTTTATAGTTGGCGTACCCGCCTGGTTACAATTGTGCATGGAGAAAATAATTGAACGTTACCACCTGAATAATATACACGAAATGTGGCCCAACCTGGCCTTTTATGTTCATGGGGGCGTGGCCATGGAACCTTATAAAAAAGGATTCGAAAAATTATTGGGCAAACCCATTACCTACATTGAAACCTATCTGGCAAGTGAAGGATTTTTAGCTTACCAAAACCGGCAAGACTCAACAGGCATGCACCTTGCCTTAAACGACAATATCTTTTTTGAGTTTGTGCCTTTTGATGATAATAACTTTGACGGAGAAGGGAATATGGTAGAAAATCCGCAGGTATTTATGATTCATGAAATAGAAGAAAATAAAGAATATTCTATTTTGATAAGTACCAATGCCGGTGCCTGGCGCTATGCCATTGGCGATACCGTAAAATTAATTGATAAAGAAAGAAGTGAAATAATTATTACCGGAAGAACCAAGCAATTTTTAAGTTTAGTGGGCGAACATTTAAGCGTTGATAATATGAACAAGGCCATTGAAATGGTAAGTGAAGAATTGAATATTTCCATACCCGAATTTACGGTGGCCGGTGTACCACACGGATTATTTTTTGCCCATCACTGGTATGTTGCTACGGATGATGCCGTGGATAAAGAACTGTTACGTTTACGCATTGACGAAAAATTAAAAGAATTAAATGATGACTATGAAGTAGAAAGAAAGCACGCTTTAAAAGAAGTGATGATAACCGTACTTTCTGAAAATACTTTTATGGAGTTTATGCGTTTAAAAGGCAAGGTTGGCGGACAGCATAAGTTTCCCCGTGTGCTGAAAGGCAAGATGCTGGACGACTGGCAGCGGTTTTTGAAGAATAATAAAGTGGTGGCCAATTATGCGAGCATACATTAATAAAAGGAAAGTATAATTTCCTGATCTTTAAAAATTATTGCATTGATGGGGGGTAATCTTTGGCAAACTTTACTAATTGCAGCATGCCGGTAACGGCTGCATTCATTACTCCAATTGTGTACAATTTTTCCTCGTGTTTTCCACCTGCTATTTTAAAAACTAAAAACGATACTTACAAATTCATCTACACCTTAATAATTAGTTATTCTTAGCAACTACGTAAGCAGGCATGCAATTTGTTTCTTCAATAAAAACAACATTTATAATTTATGAAAAAAGTATTGTTCACAGGGATAATGGCTTGCTGTTGCATTTTGATAAGTTCTGTTATCTATGCACAGGATACCACCACTGCAGGCTAGGATATTAAAAACGCCGCCAGCAAAACAGGCAAAGCAATTAGCAAAACTGCTAAAAAAGTAGCCAACAAAACAGCAGAATTAGCTTCTAAAGGAAAAGCAGGAGTGATAGATAAAATTTACCAAGGAAAACAGGGTGCTGAGGGACAGAAAATCTACATCAATAAGCAATCAAAATATTACTGGGTAGATAAGAAAGGACATCAGCATTTTGTTACTGATGCAGAGTTAAAAGATAAGGCCAATTAATTTTTAAAAAACTGAAGGAAAAATCTTTCAGGAGCAAGCGTGTTTGTACAATTATTAAAAGAGGTCTTTTTATGTAAAAAGTTCTGGGCAAAAGGTATCCAGGCAAATGGTGATAGAATGAGCGAAATTGGGGACCGGCAAAAATGCTCTTCTGTAAATCACAATAACTTCGCCGCTCTCACCAAATCTTCCGGCGTATCAATTTCTACACCCATGTATTGGGTAACAATCATTTTTAAAGTAACCCCATTTTCAAGGTAACGCAGACATTCAATTTTTTCGGCGGCTTCTAATGGTGTCACAGGCCAGTTGGTAAAATTCATCAACGCTTGTTTGCGAAAAGCATATATACCAATGTGCTCGTAATAAATGGGACTTATTTGCTGTTCTCTTGGGTAAGGAATTACGCTTCGGCTAAAAAGCAAGGCATTCATATTTTTATCTACCGCAACTTTTACATAGTTGGGGTCGTTGATAAATGCTGCATCTTTTAATACCTGCATTAACGAAGCAACCTGTATTGTTTCGCCTGCTTCCCCTTCAAAAATTTGCAATAATTTTTCGAGCGGTTCTCTTTGTACAAAAGGTTCGTCACCCTGTACATTGATCACTATATCCACATCCATATTGGCGACCGCCTCCGCTATTCTATCGCTGCCGCTTTCGTGTTGTTGAATGCTCATAATGGCTTTACCGCCGTGTTGAACAATTTCACTATAAATAATTTCACTGTCGGTAACTACAATTACCTCATCAAACAAACCGGTGGCAACGGTATTGTCATAAGTATGGCGAATAACCGGTTTGTTACCCAGCACCTGCATCAGTTTAGCCGGAAAACGGGAGGCTGCATAACGGGCAGGTATCATTGCAATTTTTGTCATGGATAATATTTATGGATAATAAAGTTACAGTGAATATTTGGGGGCGTTTTAAAACAATACTGATTTGCTATATTTGAGTATAATCGGTTTTGTTGATTTCATGCGAGCCTATTGATTTGATATTTTGTTGTGTGATATTTTTAACCAACTCTAACATTTAAAATCATTAAAAAATTAAAATTCGATATTATAAACCGGCACAAGTTGTTAATGTAAACCAGGGAGATAATAGTAATCCTCCTGTTAGCCAATAGGATTGAATCAGGGCACATTGAAAATCTGGTTGCTAATCCCGGAGGTCGGTATACTTGGTAAAGATTATTTTTAATTTTGATTGTCTTCTTCCGGGATAAACGTTTCTGGTAACCGTTCGCTTTCATAACCACATTTGCCACATTGGTATATATAATCTGGTACCACCGCATAGCTGCCAAACAGTGTTGTGATAATCGCGGTTAAAAAATTAGTTACTCCTGGTTTGGCAATATAACTAAACTCGTGTGCGCCACATTGTGGACAAGTTGCCGCATTCAAATATTCTTCATCATACTTTTTTAAAATTTTTTGTACCGTTGCAGCATCATCTTTTTTTACCACCAGTTTTATTCCGCCAATGGCGTTAGTTAAAATAGGGTCCATTGTTACTGTTGTCTCATCTTTTAAATAACATTCAATTCCTTCAGAATGCAAACGACCCAATATTATATTGGCTACAAAATAACTGTCAAATGTTTTTACGGTTACTAAATCCATGTGATTAACTCTCTTGATCTTTTGACTGGTTGCTACAATCTTTCATATAAATTCCTAAGCGTTGTCCGGGTAATCTGCTGCTCCCAGTTTTTGCCCAAAGCATTTTCCCATAAAGGTTTCATACCAAGCGAAACATCAATCATTTTATCAAACTGTTCATCTGTCAGGTTAGCACAAATATTTTTTGGTATGTCGATGTGGTTCTTTTCTACCATGTTTTTAAACTCCTTTACGCCTTCAGGATAATATGCTTCCAGGTGATCGAATACAATACAATTACCAATGCCGTGCTTTGTTCCCAATAAATAACTGAGGCCATAACTAACCGCATGGGCTACGCCAACCTGGCTGTAAGCAATACTCATTCCGCCCGCATAAGATGCCATCATTAATTTATCATCGCTGTTTGCATCCCAGCCATCTTTATTTACATACACCTCCCTGCAAAGCTGTAAGGCTTTTTCTCCATAACTTTTACTGAACTCATTTAAAAAAGTTCCGGTAAGGCTTTCTATACAATGAATGTAACAATCCATACCCGTATAAAATCGTTGGTTCGCAGGCGCATCAGCCGTTAATTCGGGGTCTAAAACTATCTGGTCAAAAGGTGTGAAGTCTGAGTTCATGCCCAGCTTTTTTGTTGGCCCGGTTAATACTGTGGTCCGGCTTACTTCTGCTCCTGTACCGCTTAATGTAGGAATACCTGCTTTATAAACACCGGGTTGTTTTACCAGATCCCAACCCTGGTAATCCGCACTGCTACCGCGATTATTCATCATTAACGAAACTGCTTTTGCCAAATCCATGGCAGACCCTCCTCCAATACCAATTACGCCACTCACTGTTCCGAATTCCTCTTTTAACTCTTTTGCCAGTTGGTCTACATAAGTTGTTTTGGGTTCGTAGGTTACATCTACATAAATTATTTTGTCTTTACCAAGTAAGGGTACCCTGTTTGCAAGTGGTTTATCTTTAAAAAAATGATCCACTAAAAAAATCATCGGGGCATCGCCTTTACGGTTGGGTTGCAATATTTCGTCTAATTGGTTGAAGGCACCACGTCCATAAATAACGTAACCTATCATTTTAAAGTTTCTGAAATTCATGTTGCAAATTTCTTAAAAATCAACAACATCTTGGTAAAGAATTTTTGAGCGGTATTTTCACTTCTCCTAAGCACATTGCTGTTGCTTTGTCCAGACAAAAAACTTTATTGGAGAATTTTATTTTATCAACGCCTCAATATCTTCATCGCCATCCAGGTTATTCATCTGGCGCAGGATTTCATTATAGCGGTTAGCCACGTAAGAGCTTAATGGTTTTATGGTGTATAATTTTGGATTAGGAAGCGCTGCTGCTATCATTGCGGCTTCTACTCTGCTGAGGTTTTTTGCATCTTTATTAAAATATGCTTTTGCAGCAGCTTGAACCCCAAAAATTCCTTTGCCCATTTCTGCCACATTCAAATACATTTCTAAAATCCTTTTTTTACTCCATATTTTCTCAATCATAAAGGTAAAATATACTTCCAGGCCTTTTCTAAACATGCTTCTTCCCTGCCATAAAAAAACATTTTTGGCCACCTGCTGACTGATGGTGCTGGCACCCCTTACTTTGGTGGCATGTTTTTTATTATAATTCATCGCCTTTTTAATGGCTTTAATATCAAACCCATTGTGTTCGGGAAAGAGCTGGTCTTCGCTGGCCATTACTGCCAGTTTTATATTCGAACTCATTTCATTAAGGCTAATGTAATCCCTGTGCAATCCGTAACCTTGTAAAAAACTTGCTGTTTGTGTGTGGGTGATGGGAGGGTTTATCCACTTGCAAAAAATGATATAGACAAACTGAAGGATAAAAAGCCACAATAAAATTTTTTTAAAAATACGCCAGGCCTTTTGCATAGGATAACCACTTAATTTTTATGCAATATACTGTTTACGCCTTTTTATTATTCGATACGCCGACATAAACCAATGAATATTTTTTTCCGATGATCATTCCTTTACCACCAAGTTTAGCCATCAGGTAACCAATGCCACCCAATGCTGCTGCACCAATCATTAACTGCGGACTAAATTTGTTTCTGTCTGCAACATAGACTACAGCACTGGCAACGGTTAGTAAAATACCACCACCCATCAGTACTGCTGCACTGCCCGATACATTAAAGTTGCGTTGTGACTTGCCTATGGCTTTAATTTGATTGTAATGATATTGATACCGGTAGCTGACAATAGTATCTAATACATATACGCCTAAATTTGTTGGTACTTGCTGTACTATAAACTGCCGTAAAAAAAGAGTGTCGTTTTTTATTTGGGTAATCAGCGCTTCAATATAAGCTCCCTGCTGATTAGTAAAAGCAATATTGTTTCCGGCATAATAGGTTCCTATTGTTTTATGATTCTTTTTAAACAAGATAAAATCTGCCGATTGGCAAAACAGGTGTTGGCTAATAAAAAAGAAAATTATAAAAAACGCTGTTTTCATGCTGTAAAATAACAACAAGATGTGATAATAAGTAACATTGCCTGGTTAATGTTTTATACCTGAATAAAATACACCCACAATTAATACAACTCCAAATATCAATAAAGTAAGCCCCGAAATTTTATTGATAAGTGAAATGTTTTTTTCGTTGAGCTTGGTTCTGAGTTTTCCGGCCAGCACTACTTTTAATACATCAGAGGCGCCATTTAAAATAAGACAGGTAGTAAAAATGATAATGCGCTGGTTAATGGTGTGTGTGGCAGCAAGGGCGGTGGCGGTGGTTAGCCAAAAAAACATTAAGGCTGGGTTTAGGGTATTTATAAAAAATCCTGACACTACTAATTTAGCATGCGTCCGGGCAGTAATTACAATTTTATTTTCATCTTCTTTAATATGTGTCTTTTTAAAGAAAATATAATATACTCCCATGGCAATTAGAAAAAAACTTCCGGTTAATCCAATTTCTTTTTTAAAATTCAATAACTGGGATAACCACTCTGTAAATACATTGCTCAATACTGCCAATAACAGGTCGCTTAACCAAACCCCACCTACAAAACTTAAACCACCACCCCGGCCATTATTAATACTTTGTTTAACAATAGTAAATATTACAGGGCCAACTGAAAATATCAACAGCAGGCTAACAGCAAAACCTTTTAATAATGCTTCAATCATTAATAACTAAATGAAATGGAAAGATGTGTGGTGAAGATAAAAAATAAAGCCGATGCTTAAAATTAATTACTTCTTTTTAAAAATGGGTACGGTGCTGCAGGGCTCTCCATACATGATGCTTTTGGCAACCGGCCTTAACAATTTGGTTGCCTGTAAATATGCGGCTTCGCCAACCGGCAGATCGCCACAGCCTTTTATCACTATTCTTTTATCCGCAAAATCATCCAGGGGTAATTGAGCAATATTTTTTAGCAACAACATGGTTTTTATTTCTTTTGCTGTACCAAATGCCACTTCGCTGGCAACGGGCTGCAGGTAGCTTGCGGCTAACATGTATGCCCACATAGGTATTACCGCATCGGCACTACAGGTTACTGCTACCACTTTATCTTTATATATTGAGAGGTTAAGATTTTTAAGGTCTTCTCTGAAATCCTTTTCCTTTAATATCAGCCCCATAAATAAATAATCTTTCATGTCAAACAAAGCAATTTCTTCCTTTGGATAAAACTCCTCAAGATTTAAAGAGACTATACCACTTTCGCTTACTTTATTGATAAATATTTTTTCCATCTTTACAAAAATAACATTAATAGGGTTGTGTTTATTTTTTTCGCTTTCGAGTGCGGAAAATCTTTTTTAGCCAGTATTTGTAATAGCACTAAAAACACTAACATAAAAAAGCCGGGCATAAAGCCCGGCGTAAATAAGGTTAATTCTTTTTTACAAAGATTAAAATATTTTACTTCTGGTATCTTTTATGTCTGCCAGTTTTTTTAAAGATTCAAAAAAGCTGTAGGTGGTTTGCAACATAGTTTTAGTTCGGTCTGTGGCTTGTGCTGCAATAACCTCGGGAGCATCCACGGTTTTATTACCGATACTGTTCACTTTTACAAGATATACTCCATTGATACCTATAATTGGTTCAGATACTTTACTTTGGTATGCTTTATTAAAAACAGCTCCAATAACTTTGGGTTCCTGGCCAACCCCATTAATTATTTGTGCACCAAACGTAATGGTTGAGTCTGCACCGGCTGAGCCAATTTGAACATTATAGGCTGCTGCTGCTGTTTCCAAAGTAGAAGTTGCTCCTAATTTTTTTGTAATTTCATCTGCCTTTTTTAAATTTCTAACCGTTAACTCTACCATGGGTCTTGCTGTTTTAGCATCGGGTAAACCTTCAGGTTGTATTTTATCCAACACAGCTACCACAAATTGATCCTGCATATTGAACGCTTCGCTTACTTCTCCCTGCTTGGCTTCAAAAGCCCATTTAATTAATTGTCTCGCATCCTGCAAACTGCCCAATTGGTAATCATTTTCTTTTATCAATGTAGGAATATCAATTTTCTTCATCCCGTTTTTTGCAACGTTTGCTTCCAGAGTTTTGGTATCTCTTGCTTCGCCAGATAATTTGGTGGCTTGCGCACTGGCAAGATTTATTGTTTCGTCACTTGGCAATATTTCTTTTGCAGTGTAAGCAATTTTATAAGCCGCTTCAAAATTCTTTTGGTTCAACACCTCTACATAGAAATATCCTAATTCTGTCTTCACCACTTTTTTATCTCCGGCATTTCCATAAAAAATTGCTTCTGCGTATTCTTTTGCAAGGGTACTAAATTGAGTAGACGGGAAATCATATTCTCCTTTTTTAGTCTTACTTCCCGGATCATCACTATACATTAAAACCATTTTATTAAAATCTTCTCCGCCCTTAATTGCAGTTTCAATACTGTCAATACGTGCTTTTGCTATACTATCACTAAGGGACGGCTCGGCTGTTTGTGGGTTTTTTGTTGCAATTAAAACGTGACGGCATTTTACACTGTCGGGTAGCTGGCGGCTGCCAATCATTTTTGCCAACACAAAGTTTTTACCATCTAAATAAGGTCCAAATACAGTTCCGTTTGGCAATGCTGCTATTGAATCTTTTTGAGACATGGTTAATTTTGATTTTGGTGAATAGCTGTCTTCAAAATTTATAGCGCTCATATTTCTTGCGACAAAAGCTTTTGCATTGGTATCTGCTATAAATGCAGATTTTAAGTTGCTAACAAGTTCCAGAGTTTTTAGCGTGTCGGCTCCACTAGGTAAGGCACTAAAGCTTACGTATGAAATTATTCTTCCGCCATCTTGTTTATAAATATTTTTATGCTTACCCATGTAATCCAGTAATTCGTCGTCGTTTACTTTAATTGTACTGTCATTGATTGTATTGTAAGGCACCGCAACATAAGATATATTGGCAAATGATTTATTATCAGCTTTTTCTTTTTCCTGCATCCATGATGGATAATATGCACTTGCTGCTAATAAGCTGCTATACTTGGTTGCCAGGGTTTGTAATATTAATGGTTCCACAATTTGTGATTCAATAGCATCTCTTTGCTCACCTTTTGCTTTTTTTGCCTGTATCCACCATTGCCTGGCTTTTTCAATATCGTATTGCCCGGTTGTTTTATCTGTAAAAGCTTGTTTTAATGTTTGGGGAGCATCTTCACTAAATAGAATGCTGCTCAATTCTTTTGCAGAAAATACAAGGCCTAATTTTTCAAATTCGCTGGTTAGTACTTTTTCTGTTACCAACTGTTCCCACGCACTTTGGCGCATCTGGTATACTTCTGTTCCATTTACCCTGCCGCCCCGCTGATCTTCCAATTGTTTAACTTTATCAGCAAACACTTTGCTGTCAATATTCTCTCCATTAATTTTACCTATGGAAGAGTTGGAACCACTTCGGTTATTAGCCGTTCTGGAATCCATCATTATAAAACCAATTAAACTAAGTGCTATAACACCTATTACGATGGCTGATCCTTTTTCACGAATATTCTGAATAATTTGCATTGCTGATTTATATTAAAATGGACGGCAAAAATAGGGTAAATATGTATATTAACAAAGTGTGGATAACATACTAAAATGAAGATAGGGTAAGCTTCTGGCAATTTATTGATTCAAATCAAATTTTGAAATGAACCTATTATTGATTTACTGCTATTAACATAGGCTTGTTAATAAGCCTCTTTTACCGTTAATAACTGCATCTTTTTTATTTTAAAAAAGGGTAAAATTGGCGTACAACTTATGCACTAAGGCAATGATGATCTGGTTGATGTTAATGAACAATCATTTATCAGGTATCTCATTAACATAGATAAGCTTCTATAATAACAATTTTTTATCCTCACCCTATTTTATTAACTGTTGTGCATAATATAACTTTGATACTTTTATAAGCACTATCAACTAAAGAATTTTATAAAAGATATGGATATTAGTAAATGTTAATTACCTGTTGATGATGGTGGATAAAACGATTAATTTAATTTTACAAAAATTTATAAAAGATTGTTTCCACAAATTAACACCCATAGTAATAGTAAGGTTATCTAAAATAAAAAAGTATTAATACATATTATGAGAGATATTAACACTGCTAAAGCAAATATTGAAACCATCGGTTTTTTAGATATTGATATTGATGTGAACATTGATTTGTTTGCAGCAATTGAAAAATTAAAAAAGCAGAAGAATGCCGTTGTTCTGGCACATTATTACCAGGAGCCAGATATACAGGATGTGGCTGATTTTATTGGTGATAGTTTAGGTCTTGCACAACAGGCTGAAAAAACAAAAGCAGATATAATTGTTTTTGCCGGAGTACATTTTATGGCCGAGACTGCAAAGATCCTTAACCCAGAAAAGAAAGTATTACTACCTGATTTAAAAGCTGGCTGTTCTTTAAGTGATAGTGCGCCGCCAGCTTTATTTAAATTATTTAAAGATAAATACCCCGATCATATTGTTATTACCTACATAAATTGTTCTGCAGGTATGAAGGCTTTAAGCGATATTATTTGCACCAGTAGTAATGCTGAAAAAATAATAGAAAGCTTGCCTAAGGAACAAAAAATAATATTTGCTCCGGATAAAAATTTAGGGGCTTTCTTAAATAAAAAAACGGGTCGCAATATGTTGTTATGGAATGGTGCCTGCATGGTACATGAAATTTTTAGTTTGGAAAAGATTACTAAATTAAAAATACGTCACCCAAAAGCAAAAGTAATTGCCCACCCAGAATGTGAAGAAGTTGTATTGCGTGTAGCTGATTATATAGGTAGCACCACTGGTTTATTAAAATATTCTTTAGATAATGAAGCCAGTGAATTTATAGTTGTAACAGAAACCGGTATACTGCACCAGATGCAAAAGAATAGCCCTCATAAAACATTTATTCCGGCACCGCCAAATAATAGTTGTGCTTGTAATGATTGTCCGCACATGAAATTAAATACACTGGAAAAATTATATCTGTGTATGGAATATGAAACTCCGGAAATTACAATGGATGAAGATTTAATTATCGCCGCTAAAAAACCTATTGAAAGGATGTTGGCCATTAGTAAGCAGTATGGTCTCTAGTTGAATGAAGCAGCTTTGTTTGTTATTGTATATTTTAAAAAGTAGGTATCTTTAAAACTACTTCTTAATAAAAGGCTATTAATAAATGCTTGCAATTTTTTAAAAATAATTTTATGGGAATTCCTTCAGTTGATCTTGCAGAATTTTTAAGTGGTGATGCAAACCGAAAAGCTGCTTTTGTTGAACAGTTAGGTAAGGCTTATGAAGATATAGGTTTCATAGCTGTTAAAAATCATGGTGTAGCAGATAATTTAATTGCTGATTTATATATACAGGTACAACAATTTTTTTCTTTACCATCAGAGCAAAAAAAAAAGTATGAAGATCCGGTGCTTGCCGGGCAACGTGGTTATACTTCTTTTGGTAAAGAGCATGCAAAAGGTAGTGAAGCGCCTGACTTAAAAGAATTTTACCAATATGGCCAGGTTCCACAGGATAATTTTAAAGAGGAAGATTATCCGCCAAATATTTCTGTAAAGGAAGTAGATGGTTTTAATGGAACTTTTGAAAAGTCTTACCGGGCTTTTGAAAAGTCAGGTAAAACTTTATTGCAAGCAATAGCACTTTACCTTGGATTAGATGAATTCCATTTTGATGACTTTATATATAATGGTAATTCAATCCTTCGTGCCATACATTATCCCCCCATCACAATAGAACCAAAAACTGCTATACGGGCAGAACAGCATGAGGATATTAACCTGATAACTTTATTAGTTGGAGCTTCTGCCGATGGGCTGCAGATTTTGACAAAGCAAAATGAATGGATATCCGTAACTTCTCTGCCAGAGCAGATAGTGGTAAATGTAGGTGATATGTTACAGCGATTTACTAACAATAAATTACGCAGTACTACCCACAGAGTGGTGAATCCTGTCAGAGAGCTTTGGCATACATCAAGGTTCTCCATTCCTTTTTTCTTGCATCCAAAATCAAGTATGAGTTTACGCTGTCTTGAAATATGTATTGATAAAGACCATCCAAAGGTTTATGATGACGCATCTGCAGGGGAGTACCTGGATGAAAGATTAAGGGAAATAGGTTTAAAAAAATAAGAGACTTAACCATTCATATAATATTTGTAATAAATATTTTAGAACAAAAAATCCACAGAGGTGATGCAGCAATTTAAATTAGGTGAATTTTTCTTATATTATTGAGTATTGAATTATTTACGGCATATACCATTTCTTAAATCAGTGTTGTTGCACAGTGTTACCGCCTTTGGTGGTCCACAGGGCCATTTAGGAATGATGATGAAAACATTTGTTGAAAAAAGGCGAGATGTTACGAAGGAAGAATTAATGGAATATGTATCTTTTTGCCAAATGTTACCCGGAGCATCTTCTACACAAACACTTACTTTAATTGGTTATAAAAGAGGTGGTATTTCCCTTGCCCTTGCAACTTTAATAATTTGGATTTTACCAGCTTGTACCTTAATGGGAATATTATCTTTTATTGTCGGCAAAATTGGTCCGGCTAATCTTCAAAATAGTGCATTTCAATTTATTCAGTCCATGGCTATCGGGTTTTTGGCTTATGCAGGAGTAAAAACCTTTAAAATTTCTGTCAATAATTTGATTACTCAAATTATTATGTTGTTCTCAACTATTGGGACATTTCTATTATTTAAAACACCTTGGGTTTTTCCTATACTAATAATATTAGGAGGAATTACTACTAACTTTAGCAATAGAAGGTTTCCATTGAAAGAAAAGGTGAAACCAAGAGAGATACGCTGGAAAAATATTTGGCTTTTTGTATTGATTTTTATAATTGCAGGCTATTTAAGTGAGACCGCACGTAAACAGAATTGGCATGATAGAAAAGCGTACAATCTTTTTGAAAATTTTTATAGGTTTGGAAGTATTGTGTTTGGCGGGGGTGATGTTTTAATTCCTATGATGTTAGACCAATATGTGGAAAGGCCTACTACGCCTAAGTTTGTAGATAATAAGGCTAATATGATAATGATAGATAGAAATGAATTATTAACTGGTGCTGGGATAGTTAGGGCTATACCAGGACCTGTTTTTTCAATTGCTTCTTTTACAGGAGGAATAGCTTTAAAAAAAGAAGGAAACAGAAAGCAGTTGCTAGGATGTTTCATCGGATCTATCGGTATTTTTTTACCAAGTGCTTTACTTGTTTTATTTTTTTTTCCGGTTTGGCAATATTTAAAAAAATTTATAGTCGTTTACAGAGCGCTGGAAGGTATTAATGCTGTAGTTGTAGGTCTTATATGGGGCTCAACATTATATTTATTAAAAGATGTATCTATAGCAACGATAAATATATTTACGATTTTTAATATTATTGTTATTACAGGCACCTTTTTTACGCTTACATTTACTAAAATACCTGCACCTGTTATAGTGTTAGTCTGTTTGCTTTTAGGAGTGCTTTTTTAGTAATACCTATTTGTAATAGTTATTTTTCTCTATCTCTTCTTTTACCGAATCAGGTAACAAATATCTAATTGACTTACCTTCTTTTATCAAATTGCGAATTTTGGTGGAGGATATTTCAAGAAGAGGGGCATCTAATACTTTTATAGTGGCGTCAATTATATTTTCAACAGGAAAACCTAATCTTTTATAAATATATAATGGATGATTTTTTATAATTATTTTATAGTTTTTCCATTTAGGCAAATTACAAAAGCTATCACTACCCATAATAATTGAAAACTCGTTTTGCGGATATTTTTCTGCTAAATATGTAAGAGTATCTACTGTATAGGAAGGTTTTGGTAATTTAAATTCGACTTTAGAGGCTTTTATATGATACTCGCCTTCTATAGCGGTCTGAATAAGATGTAAGCGGGAATATTCATTTAATAGGGACGATGATTGTTTAAAAGGATTTTGAGGAGAAACAACCATCCAAACCTGTTTTAAATCTGAATTATTTAAAACATGATTAGCAATAATTAAATGACCTATATGAACTGGATTAAATGATCCAAAATAGAGACCAATTTTCATAAAATTTTGATAATCAAATTATTAAATAGTATTGCTTGACGCAGTGATTTCTTCTACCCATATATTTTCTGCTTCATTTAAACGAAGACTTAAATGATAACCAGATACCAGTATAGAAATTGGATCTCCAAGAGGAGCTACCTGGTCTACAATAATGATTTCTCCTGGCACGCAACCCATTTCCATTAATTTTAAAAAGATATCATCGTTTTCAAAAAACTTTATTATTACAGATTTACCTACTTTTATTTCAGAGAGTCGCCTATCCATCTTAGCTCGTTTTATGAATGCAAAAGTATTCATTCAATATTGTTCTATAATTTCGCAATTGGAAATTTAATTATGGCAATTCAATTTTTTTTTGCGGAAAAAACTACAAGAGTTCCAGAAAGGAAACGCCTTAAAATCTTTATAACGAATTTTTTTAAGCAGGAAAGTAGAAACCTTACTTCTCTTTTATTCATATTTTGTTCTGATGCATACCTGCTTAACATTAACAGGCAGTTTTTGCTACATGATTACTATACAGACGTTATAACATTTAACCTCAGCAATAATCCTGAAACTATTGAAGGAGAAATTTACATAAGTATTGACCGAATAAAAGAAAATGCAGCAGTAATGAAAGTATCCAATAACTATGAGCTTCACAGAGTTATATTTCATGGAATACTACATTTGTGTGATTATAATGATAAAACGGTATCGAAAAAAAAAAAAA
Source organism: Ferruginibacter sp. (assembly GCA_025359625.1). Lineage (GTDB taxonomy): Bacteria > Bacteroidota > Bacteroidia > Chitinophagales > Chitinophagaceae > Ferruginibacter. The sequence goes on along the minus strand of JANYFT010000027.1, from coordinate 6,612 downwards.
TGACGGAGCTTGAAGATGTTTGTCTTGCAAAATACTTCTCTTAATACTTCCAAGGTTCCACGTGGAACGTTTATATTTTTTTGAATTTAAATGTTCCACGTGGAAACAGAGAATGCTAACAAAATAAACATAAGATATTCAGATTTATCTTTACAAAATGTTTTCAGATTACGATATTATAGTTGTAGGCGCAGGTCATGCAGGTTGTGAAGCCGCTGCTGCTGCCGCTAATTTAGGCAGCAAAGTGCTGCTGATCACTATGAACATGCAAACCATTGCCCAAATGAGTTGCAATCCTGCCATGGGAGGCATAGCCAAAGGCCAGATTGTGAGAGAGATAGATGCTATGGGTGGATATAGCGGAATTGTTACAGACCAAAGCATGATACAGTTTAGAATGCTTAATCTTTCAAAAGGACCAGCCATGTGGAGCCCAAGAGCACAAAGTGATAGAATGCTTTTTGCTACCAAATGGAGGGAGATGCTGGAACAAACCCCTAATGTTGACTTCTATCAGGATATGGTGAATGGCTTATTGTTAAAAGATGGCCGTGTAAATGGAGTTGTAACCGGACTTGGTCATGAAATAAAAGCTCGGGGTGTTGTTTTGACTAATGGCACCTTCCTAAACGGCGTAATTCACATTGGAGAAAAACAGTTAGGGGGAGGAAGGATGGCTGAAAAAGCAGCTACAGGTATTACTGAACAGTTGGTTACCCTTGGATTTGAAACAGATCGTTTAAAAACAGGCACTCCTCCAAGGATTGATGGCCGTAGTTTAGACTATAGCAAAATGGAGGAACAGAAAGGGGATATTGAAATTGTTGGATTTAGTTACCTGGATGTTCCTAAAATAACACCTGCGCAACAAAAGAGTTGTTGGATGACCTATACCAATCAGGCTGTTCACGACATATTAAAGACAGGATTTGAAAAAAGCCCGATGTTTCAGGGGAGAATAAAAGGAACGGGACCAAGATATTGCCCGAGCATAGAAGATAAAATAAACCGATTTGCAGAAAGAGATCGTCACCAGTTATTTATTGAGCCGGAAGGATTTAATACTGTAGAAATATACGTAAACGGATTTTCGTCTTCATTGCCCGAAGAAGTTCAATATCAGGCACTTAGGTTAGTTCCGGGATTTGAAAATTGTAAAATGTTTCGGCCCGGTTATGCAATTGAGTATGATTTTTTTCCACCAACACAATTAAAATTCAGCCTGGAAACAAAGCTGATTCAAAACTTATTTTTTGCCGGACAAATAAACGGAACGACAGGGTATGAAGAAGCTGCCTGTCAGGGGTTAATGGCTGGCATAAATGCCCATCAATGCGTGAGAGGACTTGAACCTGTAGTACTAAAAAGAAGCGAAGCTTATATTGGAGTATTAATTGATGACCTGATCAATAAAGGGACCGATGAACCTTACCGCATGTTTACCAGCCGTGCCGAATTCAGAACTTTGTTAAGGCAAGACAATGCAGATGTTCGCTTAACAGAATTAAGTTATCGACTGGGTTTAGCATCTCAGGAAAGAATGGATAAAGTAAAGGCCAAAACTGAAGCAGTAAATCAAGTAACAGAATTACTTAGTACAATTTCTTTGGAACCATTTGAAATAAATAGGTTCTTGGAAAGCGTACAATCATCCAAGTTAATAAATAAACAAAAAGTATTGCAGTTATTGTTAAGACCGAATATAGGTTTGGATGCCATGCAATATGCTGTGCCAAAGCTAAAAGAAGCGTTAAAAGAATTTGACAGGGAAGTTATTGAACAGGTAGAGATACAAACCAAGTACGATACTTATATTGAAAAAGAAAAAGAGTTGGTTGCCAAAATGAGCCAACTGGAAGATTTATTGATACCCGACAATTTTAACTATAGTAAACTGGTTTCATTAAGTAATGAAGCACGGCAGAAATTTACCAAAATAAAACCTCGTACACTTGGCCAGGCATCGCGTATTTCAGGCGTTAATCCAACCGATGTACAAATATTAATGGTATTTATGGGCAGGTAAAAAGCACCAGATAATTTTAAAAAGACAAAATATTTACATTTGTTTTCACCATCATTTTAAAAAATACTATGCCACTCAATTTTTCTGCCGATACACCTAAAGAATTAATTTTTGAGAATATCACTGAATATCTTCACAAGCAAGATTTAAAAGTAGCTACACAAGATAATACCCGGCCATGGGGTGGCTTTTTTGTGTTGGATGAAGATGAAGCCAGAAAATTTATTACTTTATATTTTCCTCATTTAACAGAAGATGAATTAAATATTTCAGGTAAGTTAAGCCCCAAAATATTAATAGTAGCCCCAAACAAAAGATTGAGTTGGCAGTATCATCACCGCCGGGCAGAGATATGGAAATTAATTGGTGGAGTAGCGGGTGTTATTACAAGTGACACAGATGAGGAAAAAAAAACAACCCATTTAAAAATAGGAGATATTATTCAGTTAAAACAGGGTGAACGTCACCGTTTAATTGGTTTAGAAGGATGGGGTGTAGTAGCAGAAATATGGCGTCATACTGAAGCAGAAAACCCTAGTGATGAAAGTGATATTGTAAGGGTGCAGGATGATTTCGGCAGGTAATTTTGCTATACAATTGTGTAAATTCAAAACAATATTAAAACTTCCTGATACTATACTTCTATCTGCGATATTGTAAATGCATTTATAAAACAGCATTTGTCTGCTGTTACTAAAACAATTATAACTAATTTATTAGTTATAATTTACAAAAAAAGGAAAAGCTTTTTAGACAAGTTAAGATGTTGGAATTTTTTTTAAGGTTGCCAGCACAATTTTTACCTCACCATAACTAATGCCGGCAGGGATGTTTTCCATGATTGTTTTATGCACTTCATAGCCATGTTTTGCCACCGCATCTTTTATTGAAAGTTGTTTTTCTACACTCACTAAATTGTTAACATCAATTTCGCCAATGCCAACAAAATAAGAAAGATGACCTTCAATAGTTACTATGGCCAGGTTTCTTTCTATCGCAATTTCAGCCATTGTTTTTCCTTCTTTGTATAGAACATAACTAACAGTTTTTGTATCTGTTTTTACTTCCACCGTTTTTTCCTTTCGCTTTGCTTTTACAGGCATCGCTTCCATGTTGGTCTGTAAATTATTTTCTTCACAATAAGCATTGATGATGCTCAAAAAAGCTTCGCCCAGCTGCTGCGTCTTTACTTTTCCAAACCCGCTTACCTGATTTAATTCACCCAATGTTTGCGGAAGGTAGCGTGCCATTTCGTCCAGACTATTGCTGTTGGCAACCATAAAAACAGGCATATTTTTTTGCTCACAAAGTTCATCTCTTTTTTTACGGAGTTGTTTGTACAATTCAGGATGAGGGCTATCGATCTTTTGATAGGTAGATTTGCCTGCATATAAATTTACAGACAGGTAAGGCTTTACAAAACTCCTTTTTTGAAGCAGAAAATTATTTATCAAAAAGCCATCCTTACATCCGGCAAATAAATGTTTGCGCAAGCAAATACATTGATACAATTCTGCCAGTAACTTATTGCCATCTAAAGCAACAATCTTACTATCGGTTACTGCATTGCATTTATTTATTTGTTGTATGGAATTTTCCAGGTCGGTGCAAAAATGTACACTTGCCCCGATAAGCCTTTTTTGCAAAGCCCCGTTGTGTTCGGGAAGTTCGGGTTGGTTCAGTAATTCTTTTAGCTGCGGTAAAAATTTTGTAGTAATTGCATCCATTTTTTCTACCAGTGTATATATCGTTTCTGCCCATAGAATCGCTTCGCTGTTAAAAACAGTAGTTTGTGCTGTTATAAAAATTAATAGCGCCTTTGCATTTAACTTTTGTTCAAAAAAATCAAACAGTTGCAGTAAGGTATGTTCCTGAAAAAGATGTTTTGCCTGTTGCAATAATTGTAATTGTGCAGCAGATGTCCGCTGATTCGTAGCAAATTCACCAATGCGTTTATCACTGCGCAGGCTGTGATTGTTGATACGGCTATGCAATATCATACCCTGTAAAGTGGTGCAACGGCTTAAGGCTACATATACCTGGCCGGGCGCAAAAGCTTCACCAGCATCAATGATGGCTTTTTCAAAAGTAAGGCCCTGGCTTTTATGTATGGTGATGGCCCAAGCTAACCGCAACGGAAATTGTGTGAACGATCCTATTTCATTTTCTTCAATCTGGTTGGTGGTTTTATCAAGGGCGTAGCGAATGTTTCTCCATTTTTCTTTTCTTACTTCTATGGCGGTAGCTTCTCCTTCGCATCGAACAAAAATTTTGTCGTCTTCTATTTTATCAACTACACCGATCTTACCATTAAAATACCGGCGCACTTTTTCAACATCATTTTTCAGGAACATTACCTGGGTTCCGATTTTCAGTTTTAAATTCACATCAGCTGGGTAAGATTTTTCGTAAAACTCTCCTTCAATTGTTGCATCAAAATTGTAGATTTTGCCATTGAGTTCATTCAAGGCTTTAAAATTGATGGCATCGGCTTTACTGTTGTGTGTGGTAAGGGTAATATATTTTTCTTCCCTGGCAGGATTAAAACCCGGCAGGTAACGGGTGTGCAATAATTCATACCCTTCCTGGTCCATTTCGTTGTTACGCACCTGGTTTAACACCTGTACAAATGCACCATCGCTTTGCCGGTAAATCTTATTCAGTTCTACATACACAGGTTGCTGCGATTCTATAACATGGCTGTTAAAAAAGTATTCGCTTTTGTAGTAAGGCGATAGCAGTTCCCATTCTTCGTTTTTTATTACGGGCGGCAACTGGTACATATCGCCAATCAATAAAACCTGCACGCCACCAAATGGCACCGTATGTTGACTGCGGACATGACGCAGCACCGTATCAATGGCATCCAGCACATCACAACGCACCATACTTATTTCATCAATAATCAGCAGTTCTAGTTTTTGCATCACTTCTTTGCGGTCGTTTGTTAAACGCAATCGGCTAATTAGGCTGTGCTTATCGCTGATAACATCGTTAGTGCCATAGCCTTTGCTAACCGGAATGAAGGGCGTAAAGGGCAATTGAAAAAAAGAATGGATGGTAGTGCCGCCGGCATTGATAGCAGCTACACCAGTAGGGGCAACAACCACCGTATTTTTTACATCGTTTTCTTTTACATGTTTTAAAAATGTTGTTTTACCAGTACCAGCCTTACCGGTTAAAAATAAAGAAGCATTGGTATAATTAACAAAGTCGGATGCTAATTGAAAAGCGGAGTTCGTTATGTCTGTAGTGTTAATAGCCACAAATTGGGATGATTTTATTTTTGATAGAAAAGCCTGCCTGACATGAATGCTTAAATAATAAATGGCGGTTAAACCCCCTATAATTTTTTATAAAAATAAATCATCTGCCAGCGTTATTCAAGTATCTGCTATAAAATAAAAAAGCTAATAAAGGATTGCACGATTCTCAGCAATCGCCATCGCTAAAAAATCAGTGCAATCCGTAACAGCTAGCCTTCAGCCTTTAGCTTTTAGCTTTCAGCCTGTGGTTTACTATTCAACAACAACAATTCATTCACCTGTACTTCGCTGATGTATTTTTTAATGCCATCCTTATCGGTATAGCTTCGGTTAATGAGCTTTCCTTCAATCACCACCTCGGTGCCTTTTTGTAAAAACTTCTCTGCCAGTTCGGCCACTTTGCCCCAGGCCACCAAATTGTGCCAGGTGGTTTCGGTTACTTTTTCACCTTTGGCGTTGCGGTAATTTTCGTTGGTAGCAATGCAGAAACGAGCCATCTTTTTTCCGCTTTCGATACTTTTAATTTCAGGGGCGTTGCCTAAATTACCAATCAGTTGAACTTTGTTTTTTAATGCATACATGGTTGTAGATTTTTAGAATTTTTAAATTTTGTTATCTCAATCAACCGGAAGGCGCCGTTCCAATTGACAATGCAAAGATGTGCCTGGCTTAAAACGAAAGCCGTACTTTAGTCGTTTATAGTTGTATATAACCGTTTGTAAACGCTTGTACTTGTAAAAAACAAATTGTATCTTTTGCCTGAAAATCAATACACACGTACATGACAGCCGAAACAGCCATTAAAAAATGCCTCACCTGTAATAAGCCATTAAAAGGCAGAACAGATAAAAAATTTTGTGATGACTACTGCCGCAACGGCTACAACAACCAGCTAAAGGCAGGCGATAACAATTATGTACGCAACATAAACAATGCCCTGCGTAAAAACCGCCGCATCCTCGAAGCCCTTTTACCGGCTAATGAAGAAATGGCCAAAGCGAATAAAGACAAACTCCTGCACAAGGAATTTCAGTTTAAATACATTACCCATACCTACACAAACAAAAAAGGGAATACCTATTTTTTTTGTTACGAGTATGGCTATTTGCCGCTGGAGAATGATTGGTTTTTAATTGTAAGGAGGAGGGAGGAATAGGTTTATTGATACAGCTTTATGTATTTGCTTTTGGTGCCCGGCTGCAAAACTTACAAGCATCTTATCCACTAATAAAAGAACGATTAACAAGATGTTGAAAACTTTTACAACAAAACTTTGCACCGCGGGGCTATAGTCTATAAATTTGACAAATTATGTCAAAA
>JANYFT010000001.1 GCA_025359625.1 Ferruginibacter sp. | reverse complement strand
TTTTTAAAATTACGATAGAAATTCAATTGGTATTCTTTTGTTTTTTATTTAGTAATAGCCTGTAAATTTGGTTATGCAAAAAATAACTATGGTATCTGTTTTAAAATATGCAGCATTAAACCTGCTTGCTTTAAGTAGTTTTTACAATTTGTTCGCTCAAACAAAGCAACTTGTAAAAGTTGTAAAAGCAGGCAAAGAAAATAAGGTCAATATTTTTATTGGCGAAAAATTATTTACCAGTTTTTTATATCCCGACTCCCTTGAAAAGCCGGTGTTATTTCCAGTGCATGCGGCCAATGGGGCTATTGTTACCAGGGGCTTCCCGTTAGCTGCACAGCCCAACGACCCCAATGACCATCCGCATCATATTGGTATATGGTTTAATTTTGAAAACGTGAACGGGCTCGATTTCTGGAATAATTCTTATGCTATTCCGGAAGAAAAAAAGCAGTTGTACGGCTGGATAAAAACTGATCGTATCCTTCAAACATCCGGTGGCACAAAGGGCATATTATCTTACCACGCCAACTGGGTTAATCAGCATAATGATGTGCTGGCCCAAGAAACAACACGGTTTGAATTTAGCGGTACCACCCATCAGCGTATCATTGACAGGATAACCACTTTAAAAGCCAGTACAGATCTGCTTTTTGCAGATGCTAAAGATGGATTGCTGGGCATACGGCTGGCACATGCTTTACAAATGCCAACAGACAAAGATCAAAAATTTACCGATGACAAAGGCATTGAAACAATCGTTAAGGGAGGCACCGATAATATTGCCGGCGGCAATTATACTTCCAGTGAAGGCAAGCAGGGCGATAGTGTGTGGAGTACCAGGGGCAGGTGGTGCAAAGTGGATGGTAAGATAGGAAGGGATTCCATAAGTGTTGCTATTATTGATTATCCGGCCAACCCTAATTATCCCACCTTCTGGCATGCCCGGGGATATGGGCTTTTTGCTGCCAATCCTTTGGGCGAAAAAATATTTACCAATGCAAGGTCGGCTAAAAACCTTGCGCTGAAAAAAGGCGAAAGCGTACGTTTTCGTTACCGGATAATAATTGTTGATGGAAAAAATACGATGGTTCCTAAACAATTAAATGTACTGGCAGATGAATTTGCAAGGTTAAAATAGTAAATTCTTTCATGAATCTTTAAGGAGTGGAATTTACAATCATATTAAGGAGGGGAATTGATTTTACCAGCCCCCCCAGTTTTTACGCTTCTATAATCCGCCAATGAAAATATATTGTACATGGGTGCGATTCGCCGCGGCAGATCGCACCCGTGGAGCTTCATTGAAAAATAAATGCCAGGCTTTAAAAAGTAAGTTCCAATCCTCTATTTATGTTCCCCAAAAACTTTCCGCAGTTCATCGGCAATTTCGCCGAGGGTGCAATAATTTTCAACGGCGTCAATAACTACCAGCATTAGGTTGGTATTATTTATGGCGGCGTTGTTTATTTGTAGCAGGCAGTGGGCCACTTTTGGGTTGTCTCTTTTTGCTTTTAATAATTTAAGTTTATTGCATTGAACTGCTCTTATACTGTCGTCAATTTTAAAACCCGGTGTAGTATTTTTTTCGTCACCCTGAAACTTATTTACTCCTACAATTATTTTGTAGCCGGTTTCAATTTGCCGCTGGTATTCGTAAGCACTTTTTGAAATTTCATTCTGCATAAAACCCTGTTCAATGGCGGTTACACTGCCACCAAGGGCATCTATCTTTTCAATCAGTTTCCATGCGGCGGCCTCTACTTCATCCGTTAAGTTTTCTACAAAATAACTTCCTGCCAGTGGATCAACGGTATCCGGTGCGCCACTTTCAAAAGCTACAATTTGCTGGGTACGCAGAGCTATCCTGGCCGCTTGTTCCGTGGGCAGGCTCAGCGCTTCATCATAACCATTGGTGTGTAAACTTTGTGTGCCGCCTAACACGGCTGCAAGGGTTTGTATGGCCACCCTGGTTACGTTATTTAACGGCTGTTGTGCCGTAAGAGTGGCTCCGCCTGTTTGTGTATGAAAGCGCAACATCATTGCTTTAGGGTCTGTTGCACCCAGGTCTTTCATGATGGTGGCCCACATTCTTCTTGCAGCCCTGAACTTGGCTACTTCTTCAAACAGGTTATTGTGGGCATTAAAAAAAAAGGAGAGGCGTTTACCAAAAATATTGATGTCCATACCTTTTTGCAAAGCCGCCTGTACGTAGGCCTTGCCGTTACTTAGCGTAAAAGCAATTTCCTGCACGGCAGTGCTACCTGCTTCACGAATATGATAACCGGAAATGGAAATGGTATTCCACTTAGGCAACTCTTTGGTACACCATTCAAAAATATCGGTGATGATTCGCATAGATTGTTGGGGCGGATAAATATACGTTCCCCTGGCAGCGTATTCTTTTAAAATATCATTTTGTATGGTGCCTGAAATTTTTTGCAGATCGGCACCTTGCTTTTTTGCCAGAGCCACATAAAAGGCCAGCAAAATAAAACCGGTAGCGTTGATGGTCATGGAAGTGGTGATGTCTTCTACCCTGATACCATCAAATAATATTTCCATGTCTTCCAGCGAATCAATGGCTACACCCACTTTTCCTACTTCGCCGTCTGATAATTCATGATCGCTGTCGTAACCAATTTGTGTGGGCAGGTCAAAAGCCACACTCAATCCGCTAACCCCTTGCGATAATAAATAATGGTATCGCCTGTTACTTTCTTCGGCGGTGCTAAAACCTGCATACTGCCGCATGGTCCATAGTTTGCCCCGGTACATGTCTGGTTGCACGCCCCTGGTAAAAGGAAATTCGCCCGGCTTTTCGTTATTGGGTTTTGTATCGGCTGCCTGATACAGCTCTTTTATTTCAATCCCGGAATCAGTGACTATTTTTTTTTCGGTTGGCATAAAGAGGCTTTAACAATCTATTATTAAAATGAAGTCAGCAAATTATCAGATCAGTTTTTTAACCTCGTACTGTATGGCATTTAAAACAATTCCACTTAATTCGGCATTGTCGGCAGTAGTGTATTGAAGTATGGCACGGCTGCAATCTAATGCAGTAGCCTGCGGCGGCAAAGAAGCTGTCAGCTCATTGATGATGTAAATATTCTGATCTTTTAAATTGGTTACCGCTTTCCAAACTTCGGGGTTTACATAATTTTGCTGGGTAATATTGTGCTCATATTCTGTGCGGATGGTTTGTATTAAACCTGCAGCCAGTTCCCTTGCGGTAAAATGGGTGTCGTGTAATCTGGTCACCAGGTTTTTTAAGGCAATCCTGTCTGTAAGCAGGGTAAGCCTTTCGTAGGCCTGTAAGCGCAACAGGCTATTGTCTGCTGCTGCAGGGCGTTTCAGGTCAACGGTTGTTTTAAGGCTTTTAAATTCTGTCAATAGATACACCATCACGCCTAATAGCATAACCACTACAATGCCAAAAATAATGAGGATGGTTTGCATGTCCTGCAGGGTAATCTCTAATAAAATCATTGGTTATTATTTTTACAAAAGTACAGCAAACTGGGGCCAAATATTTCAGGTGGATTTTAAATGAGTGCAAGGGTTGCCAACCTTTGCAGGCTTATCATAACTCAATAAGAGTTTGCTAAGGTTGGCCATCCTGTAGCCGGTGTATTTAAAATGCACCAAGTATTTCCTGCTTTCGAAAAGCCTTGGTCATTGGCTTTTTTTTAAATGCTTTACCTTTGTTTCAAATTAATATTACATGGAAACAATGATAGCAATACCCGTACCCGTAAGTTTCACCAACAGTGCCATTGCAGAAATTAAACGCCTGATGACGGTAGATGGATTTGATGCTACCCAGGTACTAAGGGTAGGGGTAAAGGGCGGCGGATGCAGTGGCATGACGTATATATTGGGCTTTGATACACCGACTGATAAAGATGGCAATTTTGAAATAGATGGCATCCCCTGCATCATGGAAAAATCGCATGGCATTTATTTAATGGGTATGGAAGTTGACTGGCGGGGTGGTTTAAATTCAAGAGGGTTTACTTTTAACAATCCCAATGCCAGTAAAACCTGCGGTTGCGGAACTTCTTTTGCAGTGTAAATATTTTTTCGATCCAAAAAATTAATCTACAATAAATAAGCGGCAACCATCTTTGGTTGATGTACGGTGTGCCTCATTGTTATCACCCACCTGGTAAGTCATTCCTTTTTTAAGGAGGTATGTTCTGCCATCTTGTAATTCCGTTTCCATTTCGCCTTCAATACAAAAAATAATGTGCCCTTTGCTGCACCAATGATCTGCTGCATAGTCGGCAGAATATTCCACCATCCTTATCCGGATATTATTCATCATAAATACCTGCCAGTAAGCCATTCCGGTAATGCCTTTGTGTGCTGCTTTTTCTATAGATGACCAGTTTAATAATTGAAATGGGAATGATGAAAGTAGCATGATTTATTTTTTTGAAGATACGGGGAATAAGTAATTTGATTTATTATTTTCCCGGCATATTTCAATAAATTAGTAGTTGAAATATATTTCTTAATAATTGACACCATAGTACAGTCAACTTTAAAAGTTCATGGCATGACAAAGTTTAAAAAAATCATCCTCCGCAGCTTTTTGGTTTTTCTTATCCTTATCCCCATAGCAGCGGTTGCCCACTTTATTATTTTCCCACAGGAATCAAGGTGTATATTAATTGATTACTCTGGTTTTAAAAAGGAGGGAAGATTATATTTTAGTGCCAATACATCACCCGCTAAGATGGATACTTTAAAATTGCTGATAGCACAGGCTTCTTTTAGAGTTGCTGGTTTTTGGGGAAAGAAAAATGGCGATCCGAAATTTATTTATTGCGATAGTGAAGAGGATTTTAAAAAATATGGCAATGAACGTTTAGACCCAGCTACAACACAATATAAACTGGGTACTTACATTGTAATAAGCAACGAGGGCCTGGATCTGGATATTATTGCCCATGAACTTTCGCATGCTGAATTGTATGAACGATTGGGCTTTTTTAAAATGATGTTTACCATTCCAAGATGGTTTGATGAAGGGCTGGCCATGCAGAATGATTACCGCAATTATTATTCAGAAGATACGCTTAAAGTAAGATCTGATAACTTCAGGAACCTGCCGGATGTAAAAAAGTTTACAACAGGTGGAGGGTTTAATGAAGGCTCTCAAGAGCAGGTGATGCTTAATTACATGGCTGCTAAACATGCCGTAAACAATTGGTACAGCAGGGAGAAGCTGGATAAATTAATTGCTGATTTGAATGGAGGGAAATCTTTTGAGGAGGCGTTTAAATAGCAATTTAATAATGGAGATTCTTTACGAAAGGCATGCCTGAATTTGTCGCATTTCACCCCCTTTAATGTCGCCTTCACACCGTATCAATCTTAAAATGAAATCATAGATTTGTATTGTTCCTGTAAACAATAATTTAAACAAATATTAAAACAAAAAAAATGACAAAACAAATTTATCCATGTTTGTGGTTTGATGGCCAGGCCAAAACAGCAGCAGAATTTTACTGTTCCATTTTTAAAGATTCCAAAATTCTTGTTGACACACCAATGGTGGTAACATATGAATTAAATGGAAATAAATTTATGGGATTAAATGGGGGGCCGCAATTTAAATTTAACGAAGCCGTATCATTTGTGGTGAACTGTGATACACAGGATGAGATTGATTATTACTGGGATAAACTTACCGCAGGCGGGGAAGAAAGCAGGTGTGGGTGGCTGAAAGATAAGTTTGGTGTTTCCTGGCAAATTGTGCCAACAATAATAGCGGCATTAATGAGTGATCCTGCAAAGGCTGAACGGGTTGTAAAAGCTTTTATGAACATGAAAAAACTGGATATTGAAATATTGAAAAACGCATAAAAATAGTTGCTGGAAAGAAGAAGGGCAACATTTTTGACACCCGTAAGCGTATGTTCTGTGAATACTTTGAGGGCTTTAAGCTATTATACTTTATGAGGGGCTTTATTTGAATAATCCGGAAACTGTTTCCATAGGGATAAACATTTTACCACTATCAGCTAAAAGTATGAAACCATATTTCTTATAAAATTGTACTGCCTCTTCATCAATCGGATCTACTATGATAGCTATTGAACCTATGCTGCTAAATGAGCTTTCATAACTTTTTTTTAGTGCATCCATTAAGAGAAGTTCACCTAATCTTTGACCTTTGTATGTATTGTCAACAGCCAATTTACCGAGTAGTGTTGCAGGCAGATTGTGATAGGATGAAGGAAGTTTTTTAATTATATTTTCGGGTAATTGTTCTCTTCTTATTGCAGTGCCTGATAATGTATAATATCCCTTTACATTATTATCTTCATCTGCAAGAATGAAGCATGCAGAAAGCATTCTTTTTACATCTTTTTTAGCCTGGGTGTGTAAGTAATTATCAAGAAGTGTTTTGCCACAGTTAAAATTATTTTTTTTATGCAGCGTATTTAATGGTTCTGTTAAATAACTCATTTGTCTGCGGTTGCTTTATTAAAACGTAGAGCTGCTTTCTTAAGACTTTCATTAGGTTTAGGAGGATTCATGATTGCTTTGAAGAATATTTCCTGATCTTTTTTTGATGCTAAAATTGAATTGTATGTTTCAACAATATTGCTGGCCTGTTTCTGAAGAGAGAATATAACAAATTCAGTTAAAGTTCTGAAACCGCCTAAGTTTGCAGCATATTCAAAAAATTCTTTTTGTTCTTTAGGCAATCTTGTATCAAACCGGGATTTTTCCAATGTTTTCATGATGATAAAATTTAGTCAATGATACAACAAATGTACGGTAATTGCCCGTACAAAAAGAACTAAATAATTTTACTATGCGGGGGTTTTCTTTCAATAGAGTATAGCCAATGAGGGCTGAAATTCGTATGCCAAACAGAGTATCACAAAGCCTTTTAGTCGTTTGCATTTAAAGTAAAATTTTTTTAGTTAACTCGTCTAAAACATTTGTCTGAACTGGGATTGGATAGATCTAAATGGATTAAGATGGATAAGGTTTTAATAATCCACTACATCTTATTGACCCCTTTAAATTCCCGTTCAGAAAATCTCCGCTCCAATAAAAAGTTCCACAAAGAAAAAATGTACAAGAGTGCGACGCCAATGCAGTACCACGGAGCTTCTTAGCCCGGCCAATAATAAAATAAAAAAGTAAGTTTTATGATAAATCCTCCACCCATTTATCCCTGTCCTCGGGGCTAAATTTCCAGGGGGCAAAATTATTTTCTATGTTGCTGAACATGCCGTTCCATTCCTGCGGGGCGTTGCTGTCTTCCATTATCAGTGAGCGGCGCAATTGCATAATAATATCCAGGGGGCTGATGCTAACAGGGCATGCTTCTACACAGGCATTGCAGGTGGTGCAGGCCCGCAGTTCTTCCACGGTAATAAAGTCCTTTACCAGGGTTTTTCCATCGTCTTTAAACTGCCCGTTGGCAGCAATATTTTTACCGGCTTCGGTTGCCCGGTCACGGGTGTCCATCATTATTTTACGGGGGCTTAATAATTTACCTGTGAGGGTTGCAGGACAGGCAGCGCTGCAACGGCCACATTCGGTGCAACTGTAGGCATCCAATAAATTTTTCCAGCTAAGGTCAAACACATCTTTGGCCCCAAACTTTGCTGGGGCTGCCTCTGCGGTTGGGGCCAGTTCGGGTTGCATCATGTACTTCACCTCATTTTGTACCGATACCATATTGGTCATTTTTCCCAACAGGGGAAGCCGTGCATAATACGCATTGGGGAAGGCGAGTATAATGTGAAGGTGTTTACTGTAAGGCAGGTAATTTAAAAAAGCCAGTATGCCGGTGATATGCAACCACCAGCAGGTTCTCTCAATGCCCATTAATGTTGCTGTTGAAAGTTCGCTAAAAATGGGTGCAAGTAAACCAGAAAAAATAAAGCTACCGGTGTTGTGATAATGCTCATTGCCCTGCAATTGTAAACCCCTGTCGGTAGCGTTCATGGTGAGGAATAATGCCATTAAAACAATTTCAGTTATCAAAATATAATTGGCATCACTGCGTGGCCAGCCATTGAGGTCTTTGCTGATAAAACGTTTTAATTTAAGGATGTTTCTTCTGCATAGAAATAGCACACAGACTGTAAAAACGCCAACAGCCAATACTTCAAAAAAGTTAATGAGGAAAGTATATACACCACCGAGGTAAGGAAAGAACAACCGGTGGGTGCCAAAAATTCCGTCCAATACAATTTCCAATACTTCTACATTGATGATGATAAAACCTGCATAAATAACCAGGTGCATTACGGCTACCAGTGGATTTTTAAACATCTTTTTTTGTCCCAAAGCCAATAGCAAAAGGTTTCTCCAGCGTTGGGGTTTGTTGTCAGTCAGGTCTTCGGCCTGGCCTAAAAAAATAGTACGCCGTATTTGCAAAATGTTTTTTGTAAACAACCATACCGCTGTTACCAGTATGGCTATAAAAATAATTTGAGGAACAATATGCATACCCGATATTTATTGGTCTAAGGTAATTATGAAAAACCAGATACACTAATTATGTAGAATTATTGATTATTGGTTTACATTCGTGCCATCACCAATAACCGGTATCAGCATGGCCAATAAAAAATATATCCTCTCCAAAGAAACAGCAGAAAAAAAGCTTCGCCGCATGGCGCTTGAAGTGGCCGAACGTAATTACGGCGAGCAGCAACTGGTGCTGATCGGCATTAAAGATAGCGGGCTTATTGTTGCCCATAAAATATTCAATTATTTAAAAGAAGTTTTTAAAGGTGAAGTGATTGTAGCTTCATTGAGCATGGATAAAAAAAATCCCGGTGCCATATTGATTGAGCCTGTTATTGATTTTAATGAAAAAATTATTTTGCTGATTGATGATGTGGCCAACAGCGGCAAAGCCATGCTGTATGCATTAAAACCTTTGTTGGAAACACATCCCAAAAAGATTCAAACACTTGCCCTGGTAGAACGTACCCACAAATCATTTCCTATTGATGTTGATTATGTTGGGCTCTCTATTTCAACTACGCTAGATGAACATATTTTTGTAGAAGTGCAGGGAACGGATGTTGTGGGGGCGTGGATGGAAACCCCTATCCCCTAAAGGAGGACTTTGTGGACTCTACTAAATTGATAAACGCTTTATTACTTGTAAGACTTATTTTTTAATAACAGAAAAGTTAATTGGCGCTTAGTGAGGTGCATTTAAAATTACCTCCTGCAACAAATATTACACGCTATTATCGTCTCACTAAAACCTACCAAAATACAACCACAAATTATCAGAGTAAAACTCCCCTCTCCCCCGGAGAGGGGCTGGGGGGTCAGGTCTTTAAAAATGCAAAACATGCACCTTAAATTTTCCCTTGCTAAACTCCAGGCTTGGGGTGGGGAATTTAAATGCGCTCAACACTGTTAATAAAAAACGGATTCCCTTTTTATTGGTTTTTATTTTAGTGAGGTCAATGTCGGGTGCCAGGTACCATTGACGGAATCGTTGAATATCTTTTCTGTCGAAAGTAATATTGCCTTCTTTATCTTTTCCTACATTTTCATTGGCACCAAACATACCGTCAGCACCATAACCTACCGAGACGGATAACCATGCTGGTAAATTGCTGGCTGGGAAAAATGATTTCAGGTTGGCACTTGCCCAGTAGGTTTGCGCATTGTAATCTTTTATCAATCGCTGGGCAATCGTTTTGCCAAAAAGTTCATCAGCACGTTTATCCAATGGTGCATTGCCGTAATTATTTTTATGAAACGAAAACTTTATTTTTATCCGCTGGTCATCCCAGGCTATTTCCTGTGCAATCAATAAACTGCTGCCTGCAACATTAGCGCTAAAATCGCTCCAGCTAAAGCCCCATTGGGTACTAAACCCATCCAATATTTCAATAGCAGACTCATACACAAAACCACTTAACCCTCCCAGCCAGATGCGTTTTTTCCGGCTAATACCCGTCCACCGCCAAAGCTCCATGCTGCTGCGGCTTTCAATGTAGCTACTGTAAAAGTGACCTACTTTATCTACCTGCAGCCATTCTTTATTATCATCAAAAAAATGAAATGAACTGCGTGGATAATTGGCGTACCACGCTGCATTTAACCCAACCAAAATGGCGCTGTACCCGGCAACATTGGCTATAGCTACCCCCCTTACCCGTTTTTTAACCTGTTGCGGGGTGAGTATTTTTTGGGTAGATTTATTTATTGGGACAAGGGTATCATCAGTATTTACTTTCAACAACGAATCTTGTGCCTTTAACTGCATTGAAATAAAAAGCAAGGTAAAAATCACCAGTATCCATTTTTTTGCAACACCCTTTCCTTCGGATTTAACTTGTTGTAAAAATTGCATGTGCAGTAAAATACATCCCATAAAACAAAAATAATAGTATCTGATGTTAATGACATACGAAACATTTATTTTTGAGTTCTTAAAAAAGAAACAATGGATAAAAATATTCAACAAAAAATAGACAACTGGTTAACCGGAAACTATGAGCAATCTGTAAAAGATACCATTGTTCAATTGCAAAAAGATAATCCTGATGAACTGGCAGATGCTTTTTATAAAAACCTTGAGTTTGGTACCGGTGGGTTAAGGGGCCTGATGGGTATTGGCACCAACCGCATGAACAAATATACTATTGGCATGGCAACACAAGGCTATGCCAACTATTTAAAAAAATGTTTTGAAGGGGAAATTAAAGTGGCCATAGCGCATGATTGTCGTAACAACAGTCGTTTTTTTGCTGAAACAACGGCCAATGTTTTTGCTGCCAATGGCATAAAAGTTTTTTTGTTTGAGGCCCTGCGCCCAACGCCGGAACTAAGTTTTGCTATCCG
>JANYFT010000436.1 GCA_025359625.1 Ferruginibacter sp. | reverse complement strand
ACCATTTGTTACAGCAACAAATTTTACAGCATATCCCATTTTTGCAAAAAGAATAGCTGTGCCGCCGCCATCCTGGTCGCAATCATCGGGGTGAGCGCCAATCATTATGATGCGAATTTTGCCGTCGCTATTTTGTGCCCGGGCAGTAAGCAATACGCTTATCATAAAAACAAAAAAGCATAGAATGTTTTTGCAGGTTAAATTCATAAATTTTTTTTAGGAAGTAAATACTATGGCATTGCTGTTATGAAGATAATATTTATTGAGAATAATTATGTAGCTATTTAACCACGGAACTTGCGCAATTTACCTTTTAAATAAAATAAACAACTATTTAACTATAACTTCTAAATTTCTTCAGAATTTGAAAGGAGATTTGCCGCAGAAATAAATCATCTGAATGAAAAGAATAATTTTATTGGCAATATACCTTGTAATGCTGCTTACAGCAAAAGCCCAATCAACTGCAGGTAACACAATTAAAGGAACTATTGTGGATTCCATTTCCAAACTTCCGCTGGAGTATGCCACCATTACTTTATTTACAAAAGACAGTCATAAACCATTGTACGGTACGGTTACGGATAAAGCGGGTAAGTTTAGTTTAAAAGAAATTAAAGACGACGTTTATACCATTGTATTTGAATTTATAGGGTACACATCTTTTAGCATGAAAGATGTGCTGTTGACCACAGGTAATCCTGTAATTAATTTAAAAGGGATATCCTTATATCAACAAAAAAGCAGCCTGCAAAATGTAACAGTTGTTGCACAAAGCAAATTGATAGAGAACAAGATTGATAAAATGGTTTTTAATGCAGAAAAAGATATTACTTCCCAATCTGGCGTTGCCACAGATGTGCTAAAAAAAATACCACAGGTTTCTGTAGATATTGATGGTAATGTGCAACTGGCAGGCAGTTCGGGCGTTCGCTTTCTTATTAATGGAAAACCTTCCACTGCATTTGGAAGCAGCATTACAGATGTATTACAATCTATACCAGCCAGCCAGATTAAAAGTGTGGAAGTAATTACCAACCCCGGTGCAAAATATGATGCAGCCGGGCTGGGAGGCATTATCAATATTATTTTAAAAACAAGTAATGCCAAAGGATACAATGGCAACCTGGCTTTAACAGCAGGCACCCGCATGGAAAACGGCTCTTTCAATTTAAATGCCCGTAACAATAATTTTGGCGTGAATGCTTTTATCAGCGGCAACAAAAGATTAACCTCTACAACACCATTTAGTTCTGATCGTTTAACAAATGACAGCAGCACCACCAACTTGCTGCGCCAGCAAGGCGAGGGAAAGTTTGAAAGGCATGGTATGCAAACCGGATTTGGTTTTGACTGGACCATTAAAAAACTAAACAGTATTACTGGTGCATTATCTTATAACAATTTTGGCAATAGCGGCAGCGGAATTAACAACCAATTGCTGCAAATGGATAAAGGCGGCAGCGTGCCACCCGTGCTTTCGGTGATACACAGCAACAATGATTTTATGTTTAAAAATATTGATGCCAGTTTAAATTATAAAAGAACATTTGCAAAAGAAGACCAGGAACTTGAGTTGGGAATAAACAGCAGTTTTGGCAACAATAAAAACAAATCGGCTAACGAACAATTACTGCTGCCGCAGGATTCTTTATTTTATGGCAGCAGGAGCTATAACCCCGGCAAAACAAGAGAAACAGAAGTTAACCTTGATTATACCCAGCCATTAAAAAAGGATGTAAAGTTGGGAATTGGCAGCAAGGCTTCGTTCTATAATATCAATAGTACATCCAATGTGTTGAGCTACCACCCAGGCACGCAAAATTATCTGCCCAACCCATCGTTAGCCAATAATCTCAATTACGATCAGAAAGTATATGCAGTATATGCCGAATTAAGTTTTCCAATAGGCAAGTGGCTACAGGCTAAAGTAGGGGAAAGGTACGAGCGTACAGAGATAAATTCTTTTTACAGCAATGCGCAGCACCAGGCAAAGGTGCCGGGTTACAATACTTTAGTACCCTCTATATTTTTATCAAAAAAAATTGGTGAAAATACAACCATAAAGTTGAGTTATTCTAAAAGAATTGAACGGCCCGACTATGGCGACCTAAACCCTTTTGTAAATACCAATGACCCCAAGAACCTTTCTGCCGGTAACCCCAATTTGATACCCGAAATAGGGCACCGTTATGAACTGGGCTATAGCAGGGACTTTGGTAAAACAGGTAATATAATGGTTAACTTATTTTACAGGATAAATGAAAATGATATACAACCTTATATTGTATATTATTCTTCTTACAAGGCTGGCGACTCAACCTTTACCAATGTAAACGTAACTACCCGTCAAAATATAGGGATGGAAAAGAACCTGGGTACCAATTTGTTTGCTGATGTGCACCTTACCACTAAACTAAGCCTTAGAAGCAATGTGTTTTTGTTTAGAAGGCATACCATTAATACATTGGATAAAGGATATAATTATAGCAGCTTTAACTACCGCTTTAACCTTAATGCCACTTACCAGTTTACCAATACCCTGGTAGCAGAATTTTTTGGTAATTTTAATTCGGTGCGGCACGAGGCCCAGGGAACTTATCCTTCATTTACCACTTACAGTTTTGCTATGCGTAAACAGTTTTGGAAAAAGAAGGGCAGTATAGCGCTAATGGCCAACAATTTTATGAACGAATATGTAACTCAAAAAACAGTGTTGTTTGGCCCCTCATTTTCAGTAAACAGTGTTCGTAAAATCCCCTTTCGTTCTATAGGGTTAAACTTTACCTGGAAGTTTGGCAAACTTGAATTTAAAAAGAGCCGGTCTGAAAACGATTCAAACATTAATGGCCCGGCTGAGTAGTGTCTTTGTATTGTTGGATTGTTGAATTGATGTATTGTTATGGGTTGTATTCGATTTATTACTTTCCTTGAATCATTGAACAATAAAACAATTTAGCAAATACTGTTTATCAGTTTTAAAACACTATAATTATTGCATTGAGAAAGGGTTTTAAATCTTATTAAAACACCTGTTTACAAGATGCTTTCAACCTTATTATTTTATTAACTCCGATTATATTTTTTCACATCAATTAGGTAATAAGGTTCAATTATCCATCTGTGACTTTTTTTACTAAGGTTAATACACGCCCCTCTTTTACCATATAAGGGTTAACAATTAAACAATCCAACAATAAAACAATTCCTCCATACATCCCTCCAACAATTCACCATACAAAAAAGGGTGAAAAAACAAAACAACCCGCTTTGCTTTTTTTTGATTATTTTGTATAAAACTTAGCTTTTATGATAAATATCATTATTCCATTAGACTTTTCGCAAACATCATTTAATGCTGCCCATTATGCAGCCAACATGTATAAGGGCAGGGCAGATGTAACACTTATATTATACCACTTTTATGGGCATGGAGAAGATGTGCAAATGGCAAAAAATTATTTAATCAGCCTGCAGGAAGAATTAGGCAGAATGGGAAGTAATATTGAAACGAAGCTCGAATCGGGCGAAAGATTTATAGATTGCCTGGCAGCTTATGCCCATGTTACAAGGGCCTATATGGTAGTGATGGGCCTCACAGGCAAAACACCCCAGGCGCAACGTTTTTCTGGCAGCAATACTTTATCAATGAGCGAAAAAGGAATTTGTCCGGTTTTGATTGTTCCCGAAGCGGCAGTTTATAAAGGCATTTCAAACGCACTCATTACATCTGAACTAAAATTTATAGAAGAAACACCCTGCCTGCTCACTGTAAAAAGGGTATTGCAATATTTTAAACCCTCGCTGCATATTTTAAATGTAGATAGTAAGTATTACATTGAACTTAGCGAAGCATGCAGTGCAGAAAAGGATAAGATGGAAGATTTGATGAAAGAATTTAACCCGGAGTTTTATTTTATGAACCTGTATGATTTTCATGAATCGGTAGATGTGTTTGCAACAGATTATAATATAGACATGATTATTATTTCGCCCAAATACCACGATTTTTTTGGAAAGCTTTTTAAAACACTCCACACAAAAAAACTTATCTATCAAAGTAATGTGCCGGTGCTTGCCGTGCATGAATAGTAAATGAGCAGTATGCCTTGATATTGAAATGTACCCGGAGCATAAATTAACGGATGAAGGCATAAACTTACCGATAGAGGCCTATACTGTTAATTTAACCCTTTTAACTGTTAGAAATAATAATCTATAATCGAAAACCGATTGTATTCAATTATTAAACCGCATTAATCAAGCATAAATTGTAAAAAACTACTTAAAGCGATGATAAAATGACAGGAGAGGAAACTACCGACAAATGCAAAAACCAACTAAACCTTGACTATCCATTATAATTGCGTAAAAAATAAAATTGCAAATGTTAGCAACTTACAATACATTTAAAAAGTAAGACTGCTAACTTAATTACCTGATTTGTAAGTGAGAATAGCAGGAGTTTCCAATTTAACCAGCAAAATGTATTTACGAAAGTTATTTTATCTAAATAATACGGTTTATATTTTTTTAAACAACAAAAAATCAACAACTTACAAAAATTTCCGAAAGTTTAGGAATACCAAAAGCTTTTGCCTATTTACAAATTGGGTAATAAAAACTCTCTAACGACAGGGCTAACAGGAAACTCACTTACAAAAATA
>JANYFT010000433.1 GCA_025359625.1 Ferruginibacter sp. | reverse complement strand
TTTTTGGGAGGGTTTTTATCACTTATTGCTTTTTCTTTTGCTTTCTTTTTTGGTGTAGACAGAACAATTCTTCGCACTATTGCGCCTGTTATTGCCAACCCTGATCATTTCAAAAGCACTTTCGATCCTGCAAAAAAGCCCCATGCTGATGGCTTTGGTATGAAGGTGGGTTATTTTTTTAGCACAAGGTTAAAATTACGCAAGGCAAGGTCTGTAACACACTACAACGAGGATTTTTTAGATACCATTTTTAAGCGCCATCACTTTGCTGCAATGGTGGGCATTATATTGGCTTTTATCTTTTTAGTCGTCTGCGGTTTTTTTTTAGATATAAAATTTTTTCAGGCTCCTGCTGCGGCCAGCATTATAGTTTTTTTTGCTTTAATGGTAGCGGTGATAGGGGCGCTTACTTATTTTTTACAAAGCTGGAGTTTGTTGTTTGTGATAGCATTGGTAGCTATTCTGGATATTTTATACCAGCAGGAAATTATTGACCCACGTAACAAAGCCTATGGCATCAATTACACCAATAAAGATAAGCGGCCGCAGTATAGCCGCCAATCACTTCAGCAATTGTGTACGCCAGAAATTATTGCAGCAGACAAAAATAATATGCTACAGGTTTTAAACAACTGGAAAAGCAGGCAGGCCAATGAAAAGCCGGTGATGATATTTATAAACGTAAGCGGGGGTGGTTTACGCAGTGCTACTTTTGTAATGAATACCCTGCAGCAATTAGACAGCATTACCAATGGAAGATTGATGCAACAAACATTTTTAATAAGTGGCGCCAGTGGCGGTATGTTGTCTGCTGCTTACTACAGGGAATTATACAACAACAAAAGAAAGGGCAGCCCTGTTAACCTGCATCAATCAGGCTACACAGATAATATTACCCAGGATTTGCTGAACCCTGTATTTTCATCAATGATCAGCAGGGATATTTTTTCACCGGCACAAAAATTTTCAGTTGGCCCTTACAATTATATTAAAGACAGGGGTTATGCCTTTGAAGAAAAACTAAATGAAAATTCGGGCAATATATTGAACAGGCAGCTAAAAGATTATATGGCTGATGAGAAAGCAGCCAATATCCCGATGATGATTTTTAATTCGGTAGTTACAAGTGATGGGCGTAAAATGATGATTGGCACCCAGCCACTAAGTTTTATGATGAAGCCGGTTGCTTTTGAAAAAGACAGCAGTGTTAGCCCGGATGCGATTGATTTTGCAGCCCTGTTTGATAAACAGGATCCAATGAACCTGCGCATGCTCACCGCCTTGCGAATGAATGCCACCTTTCCTTATGTGCTGCCCAATGTATGGTTGCCCAGCAATCCGGTGGTAGATGTAATGGATGCAGGTTTAAGGGATAATTTTGGACAGGAAACTACCCTTCGTTTTATTGATAATTTTAAAGATTGGCTTACAAAAAATACCAGCGGTGTTATTATACTGCAAATTCGTGATCGTGAACAGGACAACTGGAAACATCCTTTAGAAACAGGAACCATAAGTGACATATTGGTGAAACCTGCCACCATGCTCCAAAATAATTGGTTCAGGCTACAGGATTATTTTCAAAATGAAGCTTATGGTTTTTTGCCAAAGGCGGCCGGTTATAATCTGCACCGGCTATCATTTGTATATGCGCCTAAATTAGAAGAACATGGTGCGGCATTAAGTTTTCATTTAACGGCTGCAGAAAAAAAGAATGTGATTGCTTCGTTTACTACAACGGAAAATCAACGTGTTTTAAAAGAGATGATTGGTTGGATGAAGTGATGGGATGAAAAATTATGTTTCGAAAATTAACAAGGTATATAATAGGAAAGGCCGGTATTAATCATTTTTTTGCTTGCATTTGAATCTTATAAAGGTAGAAATGGATCAATTTATAATTGCCGCTAACCTACCATATCTAAATTATCATTAAATTCGTTCTCAAAAATTAATAAATCTTATCCTGCATTTCAGTTGTTTCTTTCAGCAACAATTCATCAAACACCATTTCTTTATTTTCTATGGCTTCTCTCAAAACATCATTAATGGTTACGATGCCTTTAAATTCATTATCATCAAATACAATCAGGTAGCGTGTTTTATGGATATTCAGTAATTGCATGCATTTTTCTACAGTATCCTGCATGGCAATAACAGGCAGGGATACACTCATTACCTCTTTAACCGTGCAGGTATCGCTGTGCAACCCTTTTAAAATTACATTGCGGCTGTAATCCCTTTCAGAAAAAATACCATAAAAGGTATCCTCGTGATACACCACCAGGTAACTGAGGTTAACCGAGTTCATTATTTGCAATGCTTCTATAACTTTTGCATCGGGTTCAACAAAATTAAACACCGGTGGCTTATTTATTAAAATGTTGGCAACTGTACGCATTTGATGATGATTTTAGGCTTTTAAAATGTTTTATTGAAGTTAGTTACTTTACCTGATTTTTTTTGATGACGGGCTGTATTAATTTAAAAGCATCCGGTATGATTTTTATCACCAGTTTTTTAGCAGTGTGCGCCGGGTCCCCATCAATATGTAACGGTGCCGTAGCCAGGTTGTGAATGATAAGTTGTGAAGTTTGAAAATAGAGTATATCTTTTTTATGAAAAGTTTTTTCATCATGCTCATTTATTTTGCCGGCCATTATTTGTTTTATAACCGCCAGCAACATCCGCATTTTACTCATCTTTTTTACAATCACTATATCCAGCAAACCATCATTTAAACTGGCCTGCGGTGCAATGGTAAATTGGTTGCCAAACTGGTTGCTATTTGCAATACTGATAAAAAATGCTTCAGTGGCAAATGATTTCCCCTTGTTTACAACTTCAAAAGGGTAAGGGTGGGCAGTAATAAAATTTTCGATGGTTTGTTTAATATAGGTAACCAATCCCCTGGATGGCTGCTTAGCAAAATCATGCGCTACCTGTGCATCAAAACCAAGTCCGCATAGCATACAACTAAAAACATCATTAATAAAAAAGGAATCGATATACCGCCCTTTTCCGGTAAAAATTAAGTCGAGTGCTTTGTGTATTTCTTTGGGAATTTTTGCAGCAAGGGCCAGCCCGTTTCCAGAACCCATTGGAATAATACCAATGTTAATGTCTTCATCTATCAGCGATGCTGCTACCTGGCTAACTGTGCCATCGCCACCGCAAATAACAATATCGGTAATGCCTTCTTTTTCTATTTTTTCTTTTAAAAAAAAGTAATTGCCCTGTGCATTGGTGTGTAAAATTTCGAAAGGAATGTTTTGTTGTTGAGTTCTCTCTGCAATTATTTTAAGTGCCGAGGTTTTATCCTTTGTTCCTGAAATAGGGTTGATGAAATAAATTATTTTACGCTCCATGAATTACCGGCTTTTAAGAGGGCATAAAATTAAAGCAATAGTGCAACAGTTTGCCTGCTATTAAAAAATTGTCACAACAGAAAATGCAATAGCTATAACTATAATAAAGTACCGGCTGCTTTTGTAATAATTCGCTTATATGCTTTAATAAAAATTGCTATGAAAAAATACTGTAAACGGGTGCGACGCCAATGAAGTTAAATTGAAATACTAAAGTTTGGCCAATAAAAAAATAATACTACCAACGAATCAACGCACTGGCCCAGGTAAAGCCACTGCCAAATGCGGCCATGCAAACGAGGTAGCCTTCTTTTACCTTACCTTCTTCCCATGCCTGGCACAATGCAATGGGGATAGATGCAGCAGTGGTGTTGCCATATTGCTGAATATTATTAAATACCTGGTCATCACGCAAGCCCAGCTTTTGTTGTATAAACTGGCTGATGCGTAAATTAGCCTGGTGGGGAATCAACAGGTTGATATCTGTGGTGGACAACCCATTTTTTGTGAGGGCTTCCATAACTACTTCGGGAAATTTTATAATGGCTTTTTTAAATACTGCAGGCCCATCCATAAACGGAAAGTTTTGTGCTTTATCCATCATTTCTTTACTCATAAACATATCGCCAATGGGGGCATCTGAATAATCAGCCACTGCGTCTTTTACCCAATGGTTGGCATGTGTGCCGGGATTGTACATCGCCAGTAGCTCGGCACTTTGCCCATCGCTGTGCAGGTGAGTACTTATAATACCCTGGCCTTCTTTTTCGGTAGCCTGTAACACTACCGCTCCGGCGCCATCACCAAATATTACCGATACATTCCTGCCCCGTGTACTAAAGTCTAAACCAAAAGAATGTTTTTCGCTGCCTATTACTAAAATGTTTTTATACATGCCGGTTTTAATAAACTGGTCTGCTACCGATAACGCATACACGAAACCGCTGCATTGGTTGCGGATATCTAAAGCGCCTATCTCTTTCATTTGCATGGCACGCTGTACCAGCACACCGCAACCGGGAAAATAATAATCCGGACTTAACGTGGCAAAAACAATAAAGTCAATGTCCTGTGCAGTTATACCAGCTCTTTCGATAGCAATTTTAGAAGCCTCAACGGCCATTGTGGTGGTAGTCTCTTTTGTGCGGTGGGCATACCTTCTTTCCCTGATACCGGTACGTTCCTGTATCCACTCATCCGAAGTATCCATGTATTGTTTAAGGTCGTTGTTGGTTACTTTATTTTGTGGCAGGTAACAGCCAATTCCGGCAATTTTACTAGTAGACATGCGGCAATCTTTACATTAAAAAAGCAAATTACATCATTGTAAATGATTTGTACTTGTTTATAGAGAAGCCAAAAGTTAAAGAAACCAATTAGTTGACCTTTTTCAAATTTTTTAGCACAAAAAAGTCATCATACATTGGAATATTAGCCACCTTGTAATGAAACTCAACAGCCTTTCGCAAGTCGTTGCTGCTTTTTATAAATTTCACTGTAAAATGTTCTGCCAGGCAAAGAATGGACATACTGTTATTGTCTTTTTTTATCTCTGCAATATATGTTTTGCCTTTAATAAAACTATTTAAAAATTGCTTGCCTGCAACGGTTGAAATAAAGGCGGTACCTTTAATGGTATCATTGGTAACCACACGGTAGGGCTTCAATTCATCGAGGTAACCTGTGATGGCTATATCATATTCAAGGTCGGTGTTTTTTGAAAAAATAATCTTCACAGGGCCTTCTTTATGTTCCTGGTCGTTAGCTGGCTTTGATACTAAAGTTGCCCAGCTACCCAATAAATTATCATCAATATTTTCCTGAGCAGTTGCGTCTATGCCATACGGTGAGTCGTAAGGGCAGCCCCACAAAATAATTATTACAACAAGAAATATAAAGAGGTGTAAAATTTTTTTCATAGCAGGGTTTAAAATTAGGTTTAATAATTGAAAGATTTACTGCCCTTGTTTTTAACTTGCAACCATATTTAAAAATTATTGTCCTGACTAAGAAGCTTTGTGGAGCTGCATTGGCGTCGCACTCTTGTACTACTATTTTTAATTCGGCTTCAGCACGCTTAATGGTGGTTAATGCTGCTATAGGTGTTGCATAAAGCAAAGTAAAAACGAAATGTTTAATAAATACGTGGTTATTTTTTAATTGTACACTACAGGCTTATAATTCTGTTGCACTTGGCCTTTAACTTTATTTTACTTTGCTAAATACTACGCCCAGCCAACCGCCAATATCCATCATCCATGCAATACCTAAATGCACAATTAAGCCGCCCCATATACTTCCGGTATTGTAGGCGACAATGCCTAACAAAGTGCCACCAAAAAAACTGCTGATGGCTTCTGCCATTGGTTTACCCAAATGTATGGCGCAATAAAAACACGCTACCGGAATTATACAATGCATACCACAAATACGCATCAATGCCAGTATCAAAAATCCCCGAAAGAAAAATTCAATACTTACAAAATCAAAATCGTAGCATAATTCAAATACAACATACCGCCACCTGTCAACCCAGCTATGTATCGGTATTTTATTGAGCAATTTTGCTTTGGGATACACTTGTAAAAAATCGCCTTGCGTACTAGCCAATGCAATTAAAGGGGCCATGATCAGCAGCATCAGCAGGTAGGGCTTTAAACTATCCATTGGTGCAGTACCATAAAAAGGGTGAATGCCTTTATCTTTTATCAGCCAAACAATATACACCGGTATCAATAAAACAAATACCCTTACAACCCAGTTAATGCTATGCTGGTAAAATACCTGTTCTACCCCCGTCCATTTATTGATAATCCAGGCTTGTTGCCAGTCAAAATTTACCCTGAAGGAAAAAAATGCCGGGGCCAAAATCAGTATTGCCCAAAACCTGCCATTTTTATAATACGTGCAGTCTTTAAAAAAAAATAATTGCAAAAAAAAGGCAGCGGCAAAAGGAATAAGGTATAGAAAATAATAGCCGGTAAAGCGGGATAGTTTTGTTGTAGCCGAAGCAATGTATTTTCTTTCCAGGTCATGCCAGTAATTGAGGTAGATCAGGCTACCCAGCATTACCAATACCAGCAAAAAATACCACCAGTTAAATTCTTTACTGTAAAAATCTTTCAGGTATTTAAATATGGTATTCAGCGCTGATTTATTTTTGTACCTGTTGGTTCATCACCGACCAAAGCAGGTCTTTTAATTCCGGCAAGCCCTGGCCGGTTACAGATGAAATAAAAATGTGTGGAATTTTTTGAGGCAATTCTTTTGCAATAGCCGCTTTTAATTCATCATCCAGCATGTCGCTTTTACTAATGGCAATTACAAAATCTTTTTGCAGCATTTCTGGATTGTATTGCTCCAGTTCGCTTACCAAAATTTCAAATTCTTTTTTATGATCAGCGCAATCTGCCGGTATTAAAAAAAGAAGGATAGAGTTGCGTTCAATATGCCGTAAAAAGCGGTGTCCTAAGCCCTTTCCTTCTGCAGCGCCTTCAATAATGCCAGGTAAATCAGCGATGCAAAAACTTTTGCCATCTCTATACTCTACCATGCCTAATTGCGGCACCAATGTAGTAAAAGCATAATCAGCGATTTTTGGTTTGGCGGCGGTAATTACAGAGAGCAAGGTTGATTTACCAGCATTGGGAAAACCAACTAATCCAACATCAGCCAATACTTTTAGTTCCAATAATTTCCACCCCTCAATACCATCTTCGCCAGGTTGTGCATATTCAGGGGCCTGGTTGGTAGCCGTTTTAAAATTGGCATTTCCCAATCCGCCACGACCGCCTTTTACCCAAATCACTTCCTGTCCGTCTTCTAAAATTTCCACCTCTTTTACACCAGTTAATTCATCTTTGGCAATGGTGCCGAGGGGTACTTCAATAATAATATCTTTTCCAAAATGGCCGGTGCTGTTGTTTTTACTGCCGGATTCTCCATCTTCTCCCAAAACATTTTTGTAATAACGAAGATGTAATAAGGTCCATAATTGAGAACTTCCCCTTAAAATAATATGTGCACCCCGGCCCCCATCACCGCCATCCGGGCCCGCCATCGCATTATATTTGGTACGCATAAAATGCCTGCTGCCCGGGCCTCCATGGCCACTACGGCAAAAAATTCTGATGTAATCTATAAAATTTGACTTTTCCATTATTGCGGCAAAGGTCGTGGTTTTTAGGTTGGCAACTGTATGGGGACTTAAAAAGACTTTTGAGGGATTTTAATATTTAACTACCAGTTGAAGGAGCCATTCAGCTGATATATACACTGCAAAAGGTTTGGAGGAAATAAAAGACCGGAAAGACAACATTAATTTAAGTTTTTACGGTTTAGGTGGTCCCGACAAGAATCGAACTTGTGTCTAAAGTTTAGGAAACTTCTATTCTATCCACTGAACTACGGGACCAAACAGGTTATTGAACAATATCAATACAGAATTTGGAGTGCAAAAGTAACAAACAACATGATAGCTTCCAAGATTGATTGCACCAATAGCCTCATTTTTTGATTTTAGCTGCTGCAACATTCATCATTCCACATTCATCTTTCGTAATTTTCTTAACCTTATCTTTGCCATCCAAATTTTTTACGTTTATGAAGTGGTTAACGCTGGTTATCAAGTATCGTCTCTGGTTAGGAATAGTGTTGCTGGCATTGGCAATTTTTACTAATGTACAAGCCAGTTTCTGGCCTTCGTTTGTATTGTACCTCGCTGCTGTTATATTAATTGTAGGCCATTTTATATTTGGGCCAATGCGCCTTATCCAGGAGTTTATGGAAACAGGTGATATGGAAGGGGCAAAAAAAGTACTGGCATCTGTTTGGTTTCCGGGTTTATTGATAAAACCAATCCGGTCTGTTTACTATACAGTAAAAGGCAATTTGGATATGGTTGATCAAAATTACGAAGGTGCTGAGAAAAATTTGAAGAAGAGCCAAGAATTGATGGGAGATGGTGGAATATTAGGTGGGCAAATGAAACAGGCTGAAGGTGCCAATAAATTACAATTGGGTATGCTGGCAATGCAAAAAGGAAATATAAAACAGGCAGAAAGTTATATCCGTGGCGCTATCCGATCTGGCTTACCCGATAAAGAAAATGAAGCCGCCGCTTATTTACAATTATCTTCTATCATGATCAATAAAAGAGAGTTTAGAGCAGGCAAAGAATATTTTAGAAAAGCAAAAGGCCTGAAACCAACCACGCCACAAATTGCAGATCAGATAAAACAAATGGAAAAGTATATTACAAGAATGCCGGGTTAATTCAACTAATGGTTATGGTTACTTTTTTCTCTCTGGCTGGATTATTCTTTTCCCAGGAACGGATCTGTTTAAAATGAAGTTGTGTATCTCCTTTCTGCAAGCCTGTTATGGTAAATGTTTCATTTGCACTGGCACCTGATAATTTTTTTTCGGTTTGGGGGGTAGCAGAAAATTCTTTTTTTACTGCAACTACCTCGTCATTTTCAATAGTACAGATCCATTCGTAACCCGATGTTGCAAGGCCCTTTAATTGCAACACATAACTTTCCCCTTTTTTCAATTGCAGGCTTTCCGGTATATTTTGTGGCATAAAAAAATTTAAATAATAAAAAAAAAGATTGCCTGTAATATATAACACAGGCAATCGGGTAAAAATAACAACTATTATTCTACCAGCCTGATGGTCCAGAAATCATCACAAAGATGTGTGTTGGTAATGTACGCATAAGGCATCCAGAAATATCCTTTAATTCCCCAGCCAGTTCCCCACGAGTTCCTTATCAGTACCAGTTGCTTTTTTTCATCGTACCCAACAGCCAATATTGCATGGCCCCCCACAACAGTTTCTTTTGAAAAATCAGGCATGGGCATAATTCCTTTTTTTGCCACCGCTGATGTCATAAAACTGTTGTAAACGGTAAAGCCAAAAGCAAATGGAAACCCATCAGCAAGGCAACCTTTCAACGAATTAATATTGCCATTACTAATTCGCTGGTAGGATACTATCTGGTTTTGCTGCGCATGTGTAAAGCAGGAGGATGGTGGTTTTTTGCTGAATTTTGCACCAACGGAATTATCATCATCATAAGTCCATTCTGTTTCTTTACAAATACCGTCACTGTTTAATGATTTAATACCATCCCGCAAAAATGCCCCGCTATCAGAGCTTTCCGTGTGTATGGCTACCCTTTCGTTATAATACAAAAAAAGACGGGAAGGAGTAAACACTGCTTTACGCTGTTTCTTTTTCCCAAATTCAAAAGCTCCTGCCAATGCGTTAGCGGTACAACTTCCCAAATGCCCCTGGTTATATACAGGCGGACAGCCGGGCCGTAAATCAATTTTTGAGGGTAAATTAAGTGCAACCTTTAACGGTGCAGAATATAAAAAATCCCTTGCGTCGGGCAAGTCTGGTAGCCAGCCCATTTTAAATTCCTGTTTTGCAGTTTTTGCTTTCTTTGCCATAATAGTCATGTTTAAAAAGTAAGGAAATTTTGATTAAATAATTATGTTGTACAAAAAATATTATTCACCTGTTGCAATTTTATGCAGTAAAAGTTATCATTGCATGCTGCATGGCTACTCGTCTTTTTGCGGTGGAGAGGTTGTTGTAATGTTGTATTTTAAAACATCGCTTTTGGCGCTTGAACCCCTGGCATTTCATGCACCCGTTTTAAGTATTGTAAACTGTTGTGCATTTATCCAAAGGGTTAAACAATCTAATTGCAGTACAAGTTAAAAATCCTGCTAACCAATGTCAATACCCTAAAGTGATAATTTTTATTTTTTAACAAATGGCGCTTCTTTTTTGCTGGTGCAAATTAAAATGTTAACCAAAAAATGCCGGGGTAGCACAATAATAATTTAATGGGGATATAAAAACTACACTAAGCGGCAAATTTTCCAAAGAGTGTTTCTGCTTTTATAAAGCGATAATTAAATATTCTATCCAATTGTTTTTTTACAAACAACGAATTGGCGATATCGCCCAAAAACCAAAAAGGCATTTTATAATGCACAATATCCGTCATTTCCACACCGCCATCAATTGCCTTAAAATGATGCTGGTGGTGCCACAAACGGTAAGGGCCAAAACGTTGTTCATCTACAAAATATCTGTTATCCTCCACCTGGGTAATTTCTGTCATCCAATACAAGGGTATGCCCAGCAAAGGTTTCACCGTATATTCAATAATCTGGCCTGGATACATTTTTTCGCCATGATATTTAGAAATAATATTGAAGCCCATATTGTCAGGCGTAATTTGTTGTAAGTTTTTAGGGCTGCTAAAAAAATCCCAGGCCCGCTCAAGCGATATGGGTAATTGTTGCACGGCTTTTAAGGAATATACTTTGCTCATTTTTTTTTGAATTTTATCCTATAACAATAATCCGTTCATTTTGTTTTTCTTTCAAACCAACAAGTTATCTTTAATAAGTTTCAGCGATACTGTTTTTATTAAAAACATGCTGGCCTAACTTTTTATAACTTATAGCAATTAAAACGGTCCATATCAATCCCATGCAAACATATAAACAACAGTTACAAAATAAATTCAACGAAGAATATAAAAAGCTCAACGACCAGCAACGAAAAGCTGTTGATACCATTGAAGGGCCGGTAATGGTAATTGCCGGTCCGGGTACGGGCAAAACACAAATTTTAGCAGCCAGGATAGGAAAAATATTATTGGATACAGATGTGCTGCCCGAAAATATCTTATGCCTTACCTACACAGATGCAGGTACCATCGCTATGCGGAAACGGCTGCTGCAATTTATTGGCTCTGATGCGTACAAAGTAAACATCTATACCTTTCACGCATTTTGTAATGAGGTGATACAGGAAAATTTATCGTTGTTTGAAAAAACGGCGCTGGATGCTGTCTCTGAGCTGGAAAATATCCAGCTTTTTAAAAATTTGATTGACAGCTTTCCAAAAAATCATCCGCTAAAAAGATACCGGGGCGATGTTTATTTTGAGATCAATAATTTGAAGAACTTATTCTCTTCTATGAAAAGGGAAGGATGGACTCCAGCCTTTATCAATCAAAAGATAGATGATTATATTAATGACCTGGCACGTCGTGATGAGTATGTTGCCAAAAGAGCAACCAAAGAATTTAAAAAAGGAGATGTACGTACCGATAAAATAACCGAAGAAATAGAAAAGGTGGAGAAATTAAGGGCTGCTGTTAATGAATTTGACAACTATCAAAACCTGATGCGTAAAAAGAACCGTTACGATTTTGACGATATGATCAACTGGGTGATAAAGGTATTTGAAGAACATAATAATGTGCTAACCAGTTACCAGGAAAAATTTCAATACGTGTTGGTAGATGAGTTTCAGGATACCAGTGGTACACAAAATAAACTGGTGCAATTGCTGATTGGCTACTGGGCAAAACCCAATGTATTTGTGGTGGGGGATGACGATCAAAGCATCTACCGTTTTCAGGGCGCCAATGTAGAAAATATGCTTGACTTTGCTACCAATTATACCAAAGATCTGATGACCGTTGTGCTAACCAGTAATTATCGAAGCACACAACCCATTCTTGATATTTCTAAAACACTCATCAATAAAAATGAAGAGCGGCTTGTAAAACAAATTGATGGGCTAAGCAAAGATTTGCTGGCCGCAAATATCCGTATCAATGGCTTAACCCATAAGCCGGTTTTGATTGAATACAATTCGGTAAAAGAAGAGATGGTTTCCCTCACCAATGAAGTGCAGCAGTTAACTAAACAAAATATCCCTGCCGGAAAAATTGCCGTCATCTACAAAGAAAATAAATACGGTGCTGAACTGGCGCAATATTTCCGGCTTAAAAAAATACCTGTTTACAGCAAGCGGAGCATTAATATTTTAGAACAACCCTTTGCAAAAAAAATCATTCAGTTGCTGCGTTATCTAAATGCAGAACATGATATCCCTTATGGCGGAGATGAAATGCTTTTTGAAATTTTGCACTACGATTTTTATAATATTCCACCGATAGAAATTGCCAAACTAACGGTTGAAGTAAACAGCAAAAAATACAATGGCGAACAAATTTCTATCAGGAAATTATTGTTCGACAAAGCGAATACCCCGCCAAAAACTTTATTTGATACCGGCATAAATGAAGGCCTTAAAAACATAAGTGCCATCATTGAAAAACTAATTGCGGATGTAAGTAATGTTACGTTACAGCGATTGTTTGAAAACATCATCCGCAATGCCGGTGTGCTGACTTACATCATGAAAAACGATGACAAAATTTTGCTGATGCAATTGCTCACCGCATTGTTTGATTTTATAAAAGAAGAATCAAGCCGCAACCCAATGCTTGATGTAAAAGGCCTTGTTGATATTATCGACCTGATGGATAAAGAAGGGCTGCCCTTGCAGATGGTGCAGGTGGCAGGCAGCGACAAAGGCGTAAACCTGCTGACCGCACATGGCAGTAAAGGTTTAGAGTTTGAATATGTTTTTTTCGCTGGGGTAAACGCTTCTTCGTGGGAAAAGAAACGCAAACCCGGTGGTGGTTACAAATTTCCAGACACCATGTTTTCTTCTCAACCCAAAGCAGGTGAAGAAGAAGAATTGCGCCGCTTATTTTATGTAGCCCTCACAAGGGCGGAAATACATTTGCGTATATCTTATGCCAAATTTAAAAACTATGGTAAAGAAATGGAACCCTCCATGTTTATTGCAGAAATTTTAGAGCAGCATATTTTGCCGGTTCAAAAAATAAATTTAACCGATGAACAATTAATGGAATTTGAACTGTTGCATTTTACTGCACAAGCTCCAGAAATAGAAAAATCAGAAGAAGATTTTATAACTGCTTTACTGGATAAATTTGTAATGAATGTTACGGCATTAAGCACTTACCTGAATTGCCCTCTTGGATTTTATTATAAAAATCTTATCCGCATTCCATCAGGCAAAAGCGAAAACCTTGAATTTGGAAGTGCCATACACTATGCTTTGGAAAAGCTGTTTAGAAAGATGCAGGACAGCCAGCAGGATAGATTTCCCTCTAAAGAAGAATTGATAGGCAATTTTAACTGGTACATGAATCGCCACAGGGAAAACTTTACCAAAGAAGCCTTTGTCCGCAGGATGGAATATGGCGACGAAGTACTAAAAAATTACTATAATAAATACATTGATGCATGGAATAAAGTAGTTGCGGTAGAGCGCAATATACGTGGTGTGATTGTAAATAATGTACCCCTAAAAGGTAAACTGGATAAGTTGGAATTTAACGGAAAAGAAGTGAATGTGGTTGATTATAAAAGTGGTGATATTGACAAAGCATTAGCCAAGATGAAACCGCCACATGATAAAGATCCCAACGGTGGTGATTACTGGCGGCAGGCCGTGTTTTATAAAATATTAATAGATAATTATGACCAGAAGGACTGGAAGGTAATTAGCACTGAATTTGATTTTGTGGAGCCTGATAAAAAGAAAGAATACCGCAAAGAAAAAATTGTGATAACGCCTGCCGATACAGAAACCGTAAAGCAACAAATTACAGAAGTGTGGGCTAAAATACAGGCAAGGGAATTTTATATTGGTTGCGGTAAACAGGATTGCCATTGGTGCAATTTTGTAAAAGATAATAAACTGGCAGTGGCACTGCACGACCTTCAGGAAGAGGAAACAACCAATTAAATCAATTTTATGATTTGCTTCTGCGGGCAAATAAAAGAAAGAGGTTAAGTTTGCAGTTCAACATCATTGAATGACAATCAAAAATTTACTTTACACTGCGGCAGTTTTTTTATCTATTTATATTCTTTCAATGGCAGGCACTGGCTGTGCCCAAATCGGGGCACCTACAGGTGGGCCAAGGGATAGCATTCCTCCTGTTTTGGTAAGTGCGACCCCGAAATTATTAACTACCAACTTTAAGGGCAAGCAAATTACGCTGATCTTTAATGAATATATCAATGTGCTGGAAGTGCAAAAGAATGTGCTGGTATCCCCTTTCCCAAAAACTTTTCCTTTAATAGATTTCAAATTAAAAACTGTAACCATTAAATTAAAGGATACATTGTTAGATAATACTACCTACGCCATTAATTTTGGAAATGCCATTGCAGATAACAATGAAGGCAACCCGTTTAAAGAATTTACTTATGTTTTTTCAACCGGTAAAACTATTGATTCATTAAAGTTAAGTGGTGCTGTAATAATGGCCGAAACCGGCAAAGCAGATAGCACATTACAGGCTTTGCTCTATCGCAATGCGAACGACTCTTCGGTGCAGCAAAGAAAACCTGATTACATTGCAAAAATAAATCCAGCAGGTAAATTTACCTTTACCAATTTGTCAGAAGGTGTGTATAGGGTATATGCTTTAAAAGATGGCGATGGTGGTAAAACATACAATTCAAAAATTGAAAGTTTTGCCTTTGCCAACGCAGATATTGTTGTTGCTGCATTACCCGACTCTGTTATATTATACGCTTATGAAGAAGAAAAAGATATAAAGAAATTGCCTGTTGCAACTATCCGTCCAGCGGCTGATAAAAAATTAAAATATACTTCTTCTTTAGCCACTTCAATGCAACAAGACCTGCTTACAAATCTTGAACTTCATTTTAATAACAAGCTAAAAGTTTTTGATACAACAAAAATTATTGTAACAGATACCAATTTTAATAAGATAGAAGGCATTAGCATTTCAATTGACAGCACCAGAAAAAATGTGAGCATAAAAAATAAATGGCCTGTAGATACTTACTACCGGTTAATTATTAGCAAGGATGCAGTAAGTGATTCTGCAAATAACCTGCTGGCAAAAACAGATACCCTTCGTTTTAAGTCGAAAAAGGAAGGTGATTATGGTTCCTTATTATTACGGTTTAGTAAAATTGATCTTACAAAGCACATGGTTATTCAATTTTTAAATGGCGCAGAAATTGTAAAGTCAATACCAGTTACAGGCCCCACATGGAGCGACAAATTATTTACTCCCGGAGAATACGAACTGCGTATTTTGTACGATGCAAACAACAATGGCATTTGGGACACCGGTAATTATACAAAAAAATTACAACCCGAAAAAGCAGTTACACTGGATAAAAAATTAACCATAAAAGCAAACTGGGAAAATGAAAGGGATATTGAGTTGTAATGGATTGATTAATGGATAATTTTTTACTGATTAATTGATTGTTCCTCAAATTGTGCTGTATATTTAACTACACAAAAGCGAACGGTTTTAAGCATTACCAATTATCTCATTTTCAATTGAAATAAAATCTACCGGTTTCTAAAAATCTACCGGCTTTAAATTATCCGTTATCCATTATCCATTTATCTTTGCGCCATGATTTTTTCTTCTTCTCTTTTAGAAAATGCGGTGAACGAATTTGCCAAATTACCCGGCATCGGAAAAAAGACAGCACTACGTTTGGTGCTACACCTTATTAAACAGGATATAAGTGAAGTAAGCCATTTCAGCGAAGCCATTTCATTAATGAGGGAAGAAATAAAATTTTGTACCCGGTGCCATAATATCTCCGATGCTACTTTATGTAATATTTGCAGCAACCATTCCCGCAAGCAGGAAATGCTTTGTGTAGTAGAAAATATCCGGGATGTAATTGCTATTGAAAGTACACAACAATTCAATGGCATTTACCATGTATTGGGAGGCATTATTTCTCCGCTCGATGGCATTGGCCCCAATCAGTTAACCATCGATTCTTTGGTGCAACGCATAGCAACAGAAAATATTACTGAAATCATTTTTGCCCTCAACGCCAACATCCAGGGCGATACCACCATTTACTATATCGGTAAAAAATTAAAAGCCTTCCCTATAAAAATTACCACCATTGCCCGGGGCATTGCCTTTGGCGGCGAGCTGGAATATGCCGATGAAATGACGCTGGCAAAAAGCATTAGCAACCGCATACCTGTAGAAAACTATATCAACGCCGGTAATTAAATTTCATTCAGCAATCAAGACCCCCTTTACCAACTTTTAAACGATTATATCATTTTGCGTTACGGTTAAGTTGTTATAATTTTACACTGTCTGCAGGTGGATTTGTTTATTGTTCAGCCTGTAATCATTATCACCCTGCGTTTACCAATGGGAAGTGAACTAATAAACGAAAGCAATTTCCAGCATCTTCTCCCGGATTTGATTCTCGTTTAGCAGTTTACAAATATTTTTTTGGTGAGTGATAACAGCTATAATCAACATCGTTGTAGCTTGTCCGCCGGGGCAGATCACTCACTGCAATTATTAGTTAATAATTTAACTTTTATCTAAGCGATGAAAAAAACAATACAGGATTGCCTTAAAGAAAGGATACTCATTATTGATGGTGCCATGGGCACTATGATACAACGGCACAAATTAAAGGAAGCGGATTATCGAGGCGAACGCTTTAAAGACTGGCATACCGATGTACAGGGCAACAATGATTTGCTCAGCATCGCCCAGCCCGATATCATCATCGGCATTCATAAAGAATACCTGGAAGCTGGTGCAGATATCATTGAAACCAATACCTTCAGCAGCACTGTAATTGCGCAGGCAGATTACGATATGCAATCACTGGCGTATGAATTAAATGTGGCTTCTGCCAAATGTGCCAGAATTGCTGCCGATGAATACACTGCTAAAAACCCGGATAAACCCCGTTTTGTTGCAGGTGCCATCGGGCCTTTAAATAAAACATTATCCTTATCTCCCGATGTAAACAACCCAGGTTTTAGGGCCGTAACTTTTGATGAAGTGGCTGCTGCTTACACAGAGCAAATAAAAGGATTGCTGGAGGGCGGTGTAGACATTTTATTAATTGAAACAATATTTGATACCCTCAATGCCAAGGCAGCCATCTATGCAGCCAAAAAACATTTCAGGCTAGCCGGCATACCTGAATTACCCATCATGATTTCGGGAACCATAACAGATGCTTCGGGCCGCACATTAAGCGGGCAAACCCTGGAAGCATTTTATATTTCGGTGGCACATGCCAACCCATTAAGTGTAGGTCTTAATTGTGCACTGGGGGCACAGGAAATGCGGCCACATATTGAAGAATTGTCTGCCATAGCAAGTTGTTGTACCTCCGCCTATCCCAATGCAGGTTTGCCCAATGCATTTGGTGAATATGACGAGCAGCCGCACGAAACCGCCCATATCATTGAAGAATGGGCTGCCAACGGCTGGCTGAATATTGTAGGAGGGTGCTGTGGCACCACACCTGATCATATAAAACATATTGCAGATGAAGTGGCTAAATTTAAACCAAGGATATTGCCACTGTTGGAAGAGGCATTGTAAAATGACTGATGAATAAAAACTATTTATGCCAAAAACTAAACAAGGCACTTTACAAATAACTGAGCAATTAATTGTTGACAGGGTATTTGTTATTCGTGGCTTAAAGGTAATGCTGGATAAAGATTTAGCAGCCATGTACGGCGTTCAAACTTCTGCATTAAACCAGGCAGTAAAAAGAAACAGTCTTAGATTTCCTGCTGATTTTATGTTTCAATTATCCCAAAAAGACTTTGATTCTTTGATATCACAATCTGTGATATCAAAGAATCAAAGTGGCCGTGGTGGCACCAGAAAAATGCCTTATGTATTTACAGAACAAG
Organism: Ferruginibacter sp.; assembly: GCA_025359625.1. Lineage (GTDB taxonomy): Bacteria > Bacteroidota > Bacteroidia > Chitinophagales > Chitinophagaceae > Ferruginibacter. The sequence goes on along the minus strand of JANYFT010000433.1, from coordinate 10,311 downwards.
GAGTAGCAATGCTATCATCAGTGCTCAATTCCGAAACCGCTATCCAGGTAAATATCCAGATCATCAGGGTCTTTATAAAAATGAAACAACTGTTGCTGGATAATAAAGACCTGTATTTAAAAATAGAAAGGATTGAAAATAAACTGACCGCACATGATGAAGATATTCAAAACATATTTGTGATCTTAAAAAAACTGTTGCAACCACCACCAATAAAAAGAAAAGCCATTGGGTTTCCATACCCCAACAAAAATTAAAATTTACGAGGTATCCATTTAAAATTCCTCACTGGCAAAAAATTAAATTATGAGCGAAACAACAATAATAAAACCATTTTTAAGGCTGAGCGGATTAGAGCCGCTGGTGGTGAGGCCCGAAACAAATTTTGTAAATGTTGGAGAGCGTACCAACGTTACCGGCAGTAAAAAATTTGCACGCCTTATTAAAGATGGCTTATACGAAGAAGCGCTGAGTGTTGCCCGCCAGCAGGTAGAAAGCGGTGCACAGGTTATTGATATCAACATGGATGATGCTATGCTGGAAGGTGTAGAAGCAATGACCACTTTTTTAAACCTGGTACAGGCCGAGCCGGACATTGCCAAGATCCCAATCATGATCGATTCTTCTAAATTTCAGATCATTGAAGCAGGGCTAAAATGTGTGCAGGGTAAATGCATTGTAAATTCTATCTCCATGAAAGAAGGAGAAGCAAAATTTATGGAGCAGGCGTTCATTTGCCAAAGCTATGGCGCATCAGTAATTGTAATGGCGTTTGATGAAGTTGGCCAGGCAGATACCAAAGAACGTAAAATTGAAATATGCCACCGGGCTTATAAAATACTGACTCAACAAGTGGGTTTTCATCCGCAGGATATTATTTTTGACCCTAATATTTTTGCTATTGCAACAGGTATTGAAGAGCACAATAATTATGCAGTTGATTTTATTGAAGCCACCGCTGAAATAAAAAAACTAATGCCGCTTACCAAAGTAAGCGGAGGTGTTAGTAATGTATCATTTTCATTTAGAGGAAACGACCATGTAAGGGAAGCCATACACAGCGTTTTTCTGTTTTATGCCATTAAAGCGGGGATGGATATGGGGATTGTAAATGCAGGCCAGTTGGTAGTGTATGATGAAATTGAACCAACTTTACGGAATCTGTGTGAAGATGTAATCCTGAACAAAAACAATGATAACAATGAAGCCACTGAAAAATTAATCATACATGCTGAAAAAGTTAAGGCAAAGGGTAAGGTAGAAATAAAAGATGAAAAGTGGAGAAATGAACCGGTTGAAAAGCGCCTGTCGCATTCATTAGTAAATGGTATTACCGATTATATTGATGCTGATACGGAAGAAGCCCGCCAAAAATATCCCAAACCATTAGATGTAATTGAAGGCCCGTTGATGGATGGCATGAACATAGTAGGAGACTTGTTTGGTGCAGGAAAAATGTTTTTGCCACAAGTAGTAAAAAGTGCCAGGGTGATGAAGAAAGCAGTGGCCGTACTCACTCCTTTTATTGAGCAGGAAAAAGAAGATAGAAAACAGGCACACCTTGCAGCAGGCACAACTAATGAAGAGGCCGCAGGTGCTGCAAAAATTTTGCTGGCAACTGTAAAAGGTGATGTGCATGATATTGGTAAAAATATTGTGGGGGTAGTATTAGGTTGTAATGGCTATGACATTATTGATTTGGGTGTAATGGTAGCAACGGATAAAATTTTAGAAGCAGCAGTAAAAAATAATGTTGATATCATAGGGCTTAGTGGCCTTATCACACCCTCTTTGGATGAAATGGTACATGTAGCCCATGAGATGAAACGCAGGGGTATGGCACAGCCTTTATTGATTGGTGGTGCCACCACCAGCCGCATGCATACCGCTGTAAAAATTGCGCAGGAGTATGATAATGGAGTAGTGCATGTACTGGATGCAAGCCGTAGCGTAACCGTTGCAGGTAGTTTGCTTAATAAAGAAACAAAGCCTGAATTTTTAACCGGTATAAAAAATGAATACCATAAATTAAAAGAAGATTTTGCCAACCGGAAAACGGTAAAAAATTATTTACCTTTTGCGGAGGCCCAGAAAAACGGTGCAGCAATTGACTGGAATAATTTTACACCGGTTACCCCAACGTTTACAGGTACAAAGATTTTTGAAAATTATAACCTTGCTGAAATAGCGGAGTACATTGACTGGCAACCCTTTTTTATTGCCTGGGAAATGCATGGCAAATTCCCTGCCTTGTTAACCGATGAAATTATTGGTAAAGCAGCAACCAATCTGTACAGTGACGCAAAAAAAATACTACAAAAAATTATTGATGAAAAATGGCTAACGGCAAGAGGTGTTATCGGTTTTTGGCCAGCCAGTAAAACAGCACCCGATACAATTATTATAAACTACGGTAAAGCGGATATTGAATTACAATTTCTAAGGCAGCAGATTAAAAAAGCTGCCGGACAGCCCAATTTATCTTTAGCAGATTTTATTGCGCCCTCTACTTTTGCAAAGCAGGATTATATGGGTGCCTTTTCAGTAACGATTGAAGGCATAGAACCGCACATTAAAAAATTTGAAGATACCCTGGATGATTACAACAAGATTATTTTACAAGCATTGGCTGACCGTTTTGCAGAAGCATTTGCAGAGGTATTGCATAAAAAAACCAGGTTGGAATATTGGGGCTATATTACAGAAGAACATTTATCAAATGAGCAACTGATCAAAGAAGAATACCAGGGTATCCGCCCTGCACCCGGTTATCCTGCCTGCCCGGACCACACAGAAAAATATAAATTATTTAATCTGCTGGGTGGTGAAGAAACAACCGGTATACATCTTACCGAATCCTTAGCCATGTACCCTGCATCATCAGTGTGTGGCTGGTATTTTGCCAACCCCGGAAGTAAATATTTTGGAGTAGGAAAAATAAATGAAGACCAGTTAAAGGATTATACAGATCGAAAACAAATGACTATGGAAGACATGAAAAGATGGCTGAGCCCTATATTGGAGTAAGTTTTATTATTTTCCTGATATGGCTACAATGAATACCCTTACTTTTTATCAGCAAAACCAGGCAGGTAATTAAGCAACTGGTTTTTCTCAAATCATAATGACTTAACAATAACAGTAACTCATTTGCTTTTGGTTATTTTTGTCATCTAAAGAAAGCATCGTTAAATGAAGAGTAAAAAAAATATCCAGCCCACTGTCCTGCTATTTCTATTAGTTGTAATGACGATTTCTGTTGCAGCTCAGAACAAAAAAAAGGAAAGAAAAAAGGAATTTTATTTTTCGTGGGGATACAATAAAGAATGGTACACCAACAGCACTGTAAAAGTAAATCAGCCACTGCTTGGCAATAAATATAGTTTTGTAAATATCAAGGGGCACGATCATCCAGGGTGGGACGAAGGACTTTTTACTAAAGCTATCTCCATACCCCAATACAATTACCGATTTGGCCTTTTTGTAAATAAAAAAAAAGAGCTTGCAGTTGAAATCAATTTTGACCATACCAAGTTTATATTTGCCGATCAATCCGCCAGGATAAAAGGAACGCTTAATAGTAAAAATGTTGACAGCACGGTGAATTTTAATCAGGCAAATGGCTTTTATTATTACCTTAATAATGGAGCCAATTTTCTGCTGTTTAATATTGTAAAGCGATGGCAATGGTTTGCGGGCAATAATAATAAGATAAAAATTGATTTATTAGGAAAAGCAGGTATAGGGCCGGTTATCCCTCATGTTGAAAATGCTTTCTTTGGTAAAAAAAACAAACAGGGTTTTCAGTTTGGTGGCTGGAATATAGGAGTTGAAGCAGCAGTAAGAGCCACTTTTTTCAACTATGTTTTTCTGGAATATTGCAACAAGATTGATTATGCCCGTTATTCAAATTTAAAGGTTTTTGAAGGCACAGCTAAACATGCTATTGGCACTTATGAAATGATATTGAATTTGGGTGGGACTTTTCCGGTAGGAGGGAAAGTGAAAAAATAATTTTGCATCTTATTAATTAAACGATTGCTAAATCTTTATCTCATGCGTATCATCTCTTACAATGTAAATGGCATACGTGCCGCTTTTAAAAAAGGTTTTATAGATTGGCTTACCACTAATCCCGCAGATATTATATGTCTACAAGAAACCAAGGCTACTAAAGATGATGTTGATTTTAAACAACTGGATGCATTGGGTTTTCACCATCATTGGTATAGTGCGCAAAAAAAAGGGTATAGCGGGGTTGCCGTTTTTTCTAAAATAAAACCAGATAATGTAGTGTATGGCAATGGCCTTCTGTCAAGCGATAACGAAGGCCGGGTGATACAATTAGATTTTGGAGATATTCGCTTAATCAATGCCTATTTCCCATCTGGCACAAGTGGTGATGAAAGGCAGCAATTTAAATATGTTTGGCTGGATGAATTTCACGTTTATCTCACTGATTTAAAAAATAGGTTTCCTAAAATTATTTTGGTAGGTGATTATAATATTGCCCATAAAGAAATTGATATACACGATCCCAGGGGCAATAAAAACAGCAGTGGCTTTTTGCCGCAAGAAAGGGAATGGATGTCAAAATTTTTAGCCAGTGGCTGGATAGATACCTTTCGCAAATTTCATCCTGAGCCACATCGTTATAGCTGGTGGAGCCAGCGTTTCCCCACTGTTAGGTTAAACAATAAGGGATGGCGTATTGATTACATCACAGTTACAGAACCACTGCAAAATCAACTGGTAGATGCGGATATATATCCAGATGTAAAACACAGCGATCACTGCCCTATATTTTTGGAAATTAAAAATTAATTTACCCATGTATATTTACAACGTTACTTTAAAAGTTGATAATGATATACAACATGATTGGCTTCAATGGTTGAAAGAAGAACATATTCCCGACATGATCAATACAGGTTGCTTTACAGATGCAAGAATACTGCAATTGTTAGAAACAGATGATTTAGAAGGCCCTACTTATGCGGTGCAATACCATGCAGAAAGTAAGGGCCAATACAACCAATACATCGAAAAATTTGCCGGCATCATGCGTCAAAAATCTTTTGATAAATGGGGCAATAAATTCATTGCATTTCGCTCAATAATGAAGGTTGTTAACTAATTGTGCAAAACAAAAAAAATGATTTTAATAAATAAAAATCGTTTGTATATTAACCGCAAAGCCGCATGGCCATTGGCTTTGCACCACATTTAACCCAAAACCGCTACCACACTGTGTTACAGCCGGTATTGACATTTTAACAAGATTGCTTACCGATTGTTAAAATGCCCAAATCCCTTATTCCTTGCGGTTTTCAGCCATTTATTATAAATAAATTTTTACAGAAATAAATTTGTTGCAATTAAAAACCTTCTATATTTGTTGCAGTTAACTTAATTTCAAAAATATAATTATGAACAAAGCAGAATTAATTTCAAAAATTGCTGACGATGCAGGCATTACTAAAACACAAGCCAATGCAACTTTAGACTCTTTTGTAGAAGCCGTAACAAAAACTTTAAAAGGAAATGGTAAAGTAACTTTAGTTGGTTTCGGTACTTTTTCAGTATCTAAAAGAGCTGCCCGTAACGGCCGCAATCCACAGACTGGTGCTGTTATCAAAATTAAAGCTAAGAAAGTAGCTAAATTTAAAGCTGGTAAAGAATTGTCTGGTAAATTGTAATGTTTGCCCAAACACATTAAAAAGCAAGACGTATATCGTCTTGCTTTTTTAATCTTATTTAAAAAACTAAAATAAAATATTATGGGACGCGGAGATATTAAAACCAAAAAAGGTAAAATAACAAAAGGATCTTTTGGTAAAACAAGGCCATCAAAGCCTGCTAAAAAAAATGTAGCGCCAAAGCCTAAAGAAGCCTGATAAAAAAAATTAATTGATAATGGATAGTTGTTGCTATTAATAGTTTTCAATTATCTGTTATCAAATTATTGTTAAGGGGCAAGTCTTTCAATTTTCCAGTAACCTTCTTCCTGCAGGGCATATTGCAACCGGTCGTGTAAGCGGCTTTCCCTGCCCTGCCAAAACTCAATCAGTTGAGGTTTCAGGCGATAGCCCCCCCAATGTAGAGGACGAACTATTGATTTTCCTGCAAATTGCTTATTGTACTGCATTACATTGTCTTCAATTACTTCCCTGTTTTCAATTACACTGCTTTGTGGTGATGCCCATGCACCAACCTGGCTGCCTGTCGGTCTCGATAAAAAATAAAGATCGCTTTCTTCAATGCTTACTTTTTCTACCACTCCTTCAATCCTTACCTGGCGCTCTAACTCTTTCCAAAAAAATACACTACATGCCTGTGCATTTTCAGCAAGCTGTTTCCCTTTTTGACTTTCATAATTGGTAAAAAAAACAAACCCCTTTTCATCATATCCCTTTAATAAAACTATTCTTGCCGAGGGTTTGCCATCTGGTGTAGCAGTTGCAAGCGTCATGGCATTTACTTCATCTATCGTACTATCCAAGGCCTCCTGCCACCATTTAGCAAATTGTTGTATGGCATTGCTTTCAACACCCGTTTCATTTAAGGTTTCCAGCTTGTAGTCTTTTCTTATATCTGCTATTCTATTCATACCTTAATTTTACTTTGTAAAATTCTGCTAAATAAAGCAAACAAAAAAGCATCCCTATCCAAGATGCCTTTTACCCAATAGAGATCATTAAAATATTGTAGTGTTCCGCTGCTTCTGGTTTTATGCTTCTTTTCAAACCATCAAATCAACTATTAATTATTCAAGTACGTACGTGTTTTAAAATTATTTTTCTTCCTTAAAGTCTGAAAGTGCTTTCCATTCATCTCTTTCCTGTTCTGCATCAGCCAACAGGCTTTGCAGTTCAGCTATGCGGCTGGTTTCCTGTTGCGATAATAAGTTGCGGTTCTTTAGTTCCTGTAATTGTCCTTGCAGGTCTGTGGATTGTGTTTGCAAAAAAGTATATTGTTGTTTAAGATCGTCCAACTGATGTTTTAAACTAATGCCATGTCCTACTTCTTGTTGCAGATCTAATTCCCTGTTTACCGCTCCTGCTGTTTCCTGCTCCATATCATCCATATAATTTTGTAAAAGTTCCAGTTCCATAACCTGGTTATCAAGCCGGCTTTTGGCTTCATTGTTACTGGAAATTTGTAACCTTAGCTCCTGGATTTCCTTTTCTTTGATGGAGATATAATACTGATATTCGTCCAGCCTTGACTTCAGGCTTTCATTTTCTGCCACCAGGTGTTTTAATTGATTTAATAAATCATGATTGCTACTTATATCCATAATCATGTGCCAAAAAGTGTATAAAAAAATCTATAGAAAAAATCTTTTTTTCTATAGGCTCCTGTAAAATAACAATTAAAATGTATCATAAAAAAGCAATCATTTTCCACGATAAGATACTGCTGCAAAAGCACCCCTAAAGCTATTACACTATTTTCGGTTTTGGACAAAGAAAAAGCCTCCGGCATTGACGCGAAAGCTTATACATTTCTTACTTATTTATCCTTTTACAAGGGTGCCAACTTTCTCACCAGTCACCACTTTAAATAAATTCCCTTCTTTGTTCATATCAAAAACAATGATAGGTAATTCATTTTCCATGCACAAAGTAAAAGCTGTCATATCCATTACCTTTAAGTTTTTACTGATGCAATCATTAAAACTAATATGCTCAAATTTAGTGGCTGCAGCATCTTTTTCAGGATCTGCTGTATAAATACCATCTACCCTTGTCCCTTTTAAAATAACCTCTGCCTTAATTTCAATGGCCCTTAAAGAACCTGCAGTATCGGTTGTAAAATAAGGATTACCAGTACCTGCTCCAAAAATAACCACACGGCCTTTTTCTAAATGCCGCATGGCCCTGCGGCGAATATAAGGTTCCGCAATTTGTTCCATTTTAATGGCACTTTGCAGACGTGTATACACCCCCGCTTTTTCAAGTCCGCTTTGCAATGCCATTCCATTGATCACTGTGGCAAGCATGCCCATATAATCCCCCTGTGCCCTTTCAATACCGGTTTCAGCCTCATTCATACCACGATAAATATTTCCACCTCCAATTACAATGGCTACCTGCACACCTAATTCTGTAATACTTTTTATATCCCTTGCATACCTGGCTATAACAGTACTATCTAAACCAAAATTTTTATCCCCCATTAAAGATTCACCGGAAAGTTTGAGAAGAATTCTTTTGTACATTGGTAGCATAAGGTGTAATTTTTTTGCGATGCGAAGATATAGTTTAAAACATTGCTGATAATTTTTATCCCCATTAATCACATTAAAAAAGCGAAACTTTCGTTTCGCTTTTCAAAAATATATCTTTAAAATTATCCCAAAGCAACTCTCTTAAATTCTACGACTTTTAAATCGGCATCTACACTTTTTAAATAATCGGCAACAGATTTGCTATTGTCTTTTACAAAAGCCTGTGCCAATAAAGTATTGTCTTTAAAGAATTTATTTACTTTACCAACGGCAATTTTTTCAGCCATTTCAGCCGGTTTGCCTTCGGCCTTAATTTGTTCGATAGCTATTTCTCTTTCTCTCGCAATTGTTTCCGGTGCGATAGATGTTTCATCAATAGCTAAAGGGTTCATTGCCGCAATTTGCATAGCTACATCCTTTCCTGCATCAGCAACGTCTTTATTAAAACCCACTAATACACCCATGCGGTTTGCCCCATGTATATAAGATGCAACATATGGGGATTCTATTCTTTCAAATTTAATGGCAATTTTTTCGCCGATGGCAGCCAACTTATCGTTGATCATTTCAGATACTTTAGTACCATTGATAGCTACTTCATTTAACTCTTCCACGCTCTTTACATCGGCAGCTATTGCTGCATCCATAATGCTTTGCGAAAAAGCTACAAACTCAGCATTCTTACTTACAAAGTCAGTTTCGCAACTGATGCAAACTATAATACCAGTTGTATTATCTGCAGTAGTTTTTGCCAATACCACGCCTTCTTTAGCTTCTCTGTCGCTACGTTTAGCAGCCACTTTTTGTCCTTGTTTGCGTAACCAGTCAATGGCAGCTTCAAAATCGCCATTACTTTCTGTTAATGCTTTCCGGCAATCCAACATGCCGGCACCTGTTGTTTGGCGCAGCTTATTAATATCTGCTGCGGTAATTGTTGCACTCATAATTATATTTTTAACTCAAAAATTCATCTGCTTTTAGACAAATGAATTTTTGCAAAATTGTTGATTAAATAACTAAAATTTATCTTGGTCCACCACTGCCGCCGCCTGTTGCCGGCCTTCTGCCCCCTGCACCCGGTCCTGGTACTCGGCGTTTAGTTGGGGCTGCACCTCTTGCTCTTTTATTTCTATCATCACTGCTATCGGCCTTTTGTTCAAAACGAGCTGCTTTAGCTTCTGCTGTTTCGTCGCTGTCATTGCTATTATCGTCATCATCTTTTTCAGCTAAACGTTCTGCCAAACCTTCCGCAATTGCTGCAACGATATAGTTAACAATGATGGCAATAGATTTGGTTGCATCGTCATTTGCAGGTATTGCAAACTCCACTTTATTAGGATCGCAATTGGTATCTACCATACCAAAAGTGGTGATGTTTAAACGTTTTGCTTCTGCCAATGCAATGTGTTCATGGCCAATATCAACCAAAAATAATGCAGCAGGTACACGGCTTATTTGGGCAATACCGCCTAACACTTTCTCCATTTTATCTTTATCACGGGTAAGTGTTAAACGCTCTTTCTTTGTAAGGTTATCAATGCTGCCATCGTTCAACATTTTTTCGATGCTTTGCATTTTCTTAACGCTCTTGCGAACGGTGTTGAAATTGGTAAGCATACCACCTAACCAACGTTCTGTTACGTAAGGCATGTTGATGCGTTTTGCGCAATCAGAAACAATTTCCTTCGCTTGCTTTTTAGTAGCAACAAACATTATTTTTTTACCACTTTTTGCAATTGATTTCAATGCAGCAGCAGTTTCCTGTAAACCTTCTACGGTTTTATTGAGGTCAATAATGTGGATACCTTTTTTTTCAGCAAAAATGTAAGGCAGCATTTTAGGATTCCACTTCTTTTTTAAGTGACCAAAGTGAACACCTGCTTCTAGAAGTTGCTGTTGTAAGGAAGTATTTTCCATGATGTATATTTAATGTTTTGTGTTGTTGTTTAATCTTTACCACCGGGTTTGAAGTTTGTTTTGCACTTTAAAAACGCAAAACAATAAACACCAAACCAAAAACAGTTTAACGTTTGCTGAACTGGAAACTCTTTCTTGCTTTTTTGCGACCTGGTTTTTTG